>NZ_JBHUAD010000064.1:0-18519 GCF_042789955.1 Oerskovia sp. NPDC056781 | reverse complement strand
CCCTTCGTCGTCCTACCTGCCCGACGCCGCAGGTTCAGCCGCGTCGCCGGGGGCGGCTGCGTCGTCGGGCAGGGGAGGCGTGACGCCCGACGACGCCGCTCCCGTCCGCGCGGACTCCTCCCCCGGGAGCGCGGGCGCGCTCCGCAGGGCCAGCAGCCCCACGAGGGGGACCGCCGTGAACAGCATGACCGTCGCGATGCGGACCCCGTAGTCGTTGACGACGGCCCCGCCCAGGGCGGCCAGCAGGAGCGCCAGCAGGAGCGGCCGCAGGATCGGCCACTGCTCCTCGGTCCGCGCGAACCACCTCGGGTTCCAGCGGAGGGTGCGCCACAGCATGAGCGCGGTGGCGATCACGATCACGAGCGTGAGCCAGGCCGGGACGCCGCTCGTGACCGTGCGCAGGGCGTACCCGGCCTTGCGGGCGATCGTCTCCCAGGCCGTGCCGTCGATGACGGACTGCACGAAGATCCCCAGGTGCGAGCGCTCGGCCACGGGCTGCATCCAGTCGAGCACCCCGATCACACCGACGAGCAGCACTCCGGCGACGCCGATCAGGAACAGCCGCTGCCACGTCACCCGGACGTTCGCGACGTGGAGCACGAGGACCGCGCACGCGGGCACGAGCACGAGCCCGCCGCCGACGTCGGCCCCGAGCGTCGGCCAGAGGTCGACCACGGTCGCGACCGCGCCGAGCCCGGCCGTGGCCAGGACGGCCATGACCTTGTGCCCGCGACGCAGGAGGATCGTCGCGACCGCCGCGGCCGTGAAGAGCGCGGCGACGACGTACACCGAGTAGGTCGGGTTGCCGTAGCCGTAGAACCGGCCGCCGAGCGTCGGGGACGGGCCGAGCGGGCTCCCCCTGTGCAGGGGCGTCCCGAGGACCGCGTCGAGGGTCAGGACCGCGAACGTGATGCCGGCGATCAGGGCAGGACCCGCCCAGGTCGGGCGGCGTGGCGCGAGCCCGCCGATGCCGGCGACGATCGCGGTGCAGCCGATCATCGCGGCCCACATCGCGGCGCTCGTCGCGGAGAAGCGCCACCATGCCCAGGTCGTCATGAGGAAGAGCCCGGCGGGCATCGCGGCGAGGAACAGCAGGGTGCCGTCGGCGACCCGTCGGGCGACCTGCGCGGACCGGGGGCGCTTCGTGGCCAGCCGAGGGACCAGGAACAGGGCCGCGGCGAGGATCGCGAGCGCGATCCACAGCGGGATCGTCGTGACGCTGCCCGCGACCCCGCGCAGTGCGTGGTCGCGCAGGGTCAGGTCGGCGAGCTGGTCGACGGACGTCGCGACGTCGGTGGGTCGCGGTGCCGACGACACGAGGGGCGCACCGGTGAACTGGGACGGCTGAGGCACGGTCGCCGCGTCGAGGACCGTCGTCGGGACGTCGAGCAGGCGCACGACGCCTTCCCACTTGGTCGATGCGGCGGAGAGGAACCGTGGTGTGGACTCGCCGGCCGCGTCGGCGAGCGCGACCCCGAGCGTGGGGCGGGCGCCCGCAGGGTTCCCGACGTCGACGACGAGGACCGTCGCGGGCGTCGGGCTGGCCCGCAGCACGCGCCGGACGGTCGAGTCGATCGCGCGGAGCTGGGTCTCGCGCAGCTTGGTCTGGGCCGCGGCGGCGGCCTCGGCCTCCTCGGCGGTGACGGCCGGCTCGGCAGGCTCGCCGTCGACCGTCCCCTCGACGTCACCGACGTCACCGGTGTCGCCGGTCTCGTCGGTGTCGCTGATGTCGCTGGTGTCGCTGGTCGGCAACGTGCCGAACGGCGCAGCGCCCGCGTCCACCATCGTCACGGGGCAGGAGAAGGCAGCGGTCGGGTCCGCCAGTGCCTGCTCGACCCCGAGGTAGCGCTCGACGCTCCCGTCCGTGCCGGCCAGCGCGAGCGCCGCCCCGGGGCCGACGGCCGTCGCGCACACCCCGGCGTCGGCGAGCTGGTCGCCGAGCACCCCGAGACGAGGCTTGAACTCCGAGGAGGCCTGGAGCGTCGTGAGCGGCTCCCAGCCGGAGACCGCGGCGGGAGCCGGCTCCGACGGGGACCCGTCGTCGGCGGGTGCTGCGGACTCCACGCTCCACGGGGCGCACCCCCACGTCCCGTCCTGCACCTCGCCGGTCACGGGCGCGCGGCCGGCGGAGAGCGCGAGCCAGCCCGCCCCGGTGCACTGCCCGCTGCGGCCCGTCACCCCGGGCGAGATGCCGCCCGCGCTCGCGCCGTCGCGCATCATGCCCCACAAGGTGGGGGTGACCGCGGGGGAGAGGTCCGTCCAGCGCACGCCCGACGTCCCGACGACGACCACGGGCGTGCCCGGCGCGGCGACGAGCTCGCCCCGTCCCGAAGGCACCGCACCGGCCGCGGGGAGGCTCTTCGGGGCCGGGACCACGACGAGGGCGAGCAGCACGACGGCGAGGAGCGCCCCACCGACGGAGAGGACGACGGCGGGCATGCGCCGCACGGGGGCGTCGGTCCGTGGGTCGACGACCTCCGTGCCCGGTCGACCGTCGGCGAACCACGCGGTGCCGAGCAGGCATGCCGCCATGACCAGGGTGAACGCCGCGACGACGATCCCCGAGTCGTTGGCCAGGGTGCCCACGACGGCGACCGTCACCACCGAGACCACGGTCGTCCGGAGGTGAGGCCACGTCTCGTACTGCGCGCGCAGCCCGGCCGGGCGGAAGCGGACCGGCCCCACGAGCACGAGACAGGCGGCGACGCACAGGAGCGTCACCGCGGCGCCCCCGGGGTTCGCGACCGTGGCCCAGGCACCTGCGGCCTTGGACGCGATCACCCCGAGAGCGTCGCCGTCGAGGACGTTTCCGAAGAACGTGCCCAGGTGCGAGGGCTTGCCCGGTCGAAGCCAGTCGATCGCGGCCACGAGCCCGACGACGACGACCGTCAGGACGGCCGCCGCAGCGACCCGTCGCACGGTGAACCGGGCGCCCGCGACCCCGACCACCAGGACCGTGAACGCGGGGACCAGGGCGATGATGCCCCCGAAGTCGGCGCCGAAGGCCGGCCACCCGTCGATGACGACCGTGACGACCCCGATCACGGACGTCGCGACGATCGCGGCACGGCGGCGGCCCAGGGCACCGAGCCAGGCGGCGACAGCGCCCGCGAGGACGAGCGCGCTGGCCGCGTAGACCGCGAACGTCATGTTGCCGAACCCGTAGAAGCGCGCCCCGAGGGACGGCGTCGACCCGAGGATCGAGCCCTGCTGGAGCACCGTGCCCGTGAGCCCGTCGACCGTCAGGATGAGCCACGTGATGCCCGCGGCCGACGCGGCGAGCCGCCACCGGCCCGGGGGCAGCGCACGCGAGAGGACCCAGGCCACGAGCGCGACCGCGACCGTCCCGACGACGCACCACAGCGCCGCCGTGAAGGTCGGTGCCGACGAGACCCACCACCGGGACAGGGCCGCGAGGTACGCCCCCGCGGGAGCGGTCGCGGCGAGCAGCAGGGCCGCCACGGCGAGTCGCGTCGCGACCGGGCCCACGCCCGTGCGGCGGCGTCGACCCAGGAGCACCCCGCCGACCGCCGCCGCGGCGAGGAGCACCACGGCCCCGACGAACATCGGCATCACGAACGTCGACGTGTTGCTCATCTCGGTGAGGTAGCGACGGTTCTCGACCGTGCGCTCCGTGCTCATGCGGCGCTTCTCGTCGACCTCGAGCGGGGAGCCCTGCAGGTCGGAGACGTCCGCGCCCGCGTTCGCCCCGACGGTCGCCGCCAGGTCGGCGAGAGTGACGATCCCGGGCCGACGGGTCGAGGCGGAGGCGAGCCAGCCGGCCGTGGTCGTTCCCTTGCGCCACTCGACGACGACCTGGAGCCCGTGCGCCTCGACCGGCGTGTCGGAGACCCCGGCGACGACGACCGTCGACCCCGTGGGCACGGTGTCGACCAGGTGGCTCAAGGTCTCGTCGAGGCCTTGGAGGGCTTCACGCCGTTCCGTCGGGTCGGACGGGAGCTCGCCGAGGTCGACGACCGTCACGGGGCACCGGGTGAGGTCCTCGGGCGAGAGAGCATTCAGGTCGGTCGCATACCGCGAGACGGCACCGGTCTCGTCGGCGAGCGCGATCGCCCCGCCGGGGCCGACAGCCGTCGAGCACGCCCCCGTCGCCGAGATCCGCGTGCCGAGGGTCCCCGGCGTCCCGGACATGGCGTGCGTGACAGGGGGCGACGACTCCACGGTCGGGTCGACGGTGAGGGACTCCCACCCGACGACCTGCCCAGGACCGACCGCCCCGGGGGCGCTCGACTGGACCGTCGGCATCGGGAGGCAGTCGAGCGGTACGTACGAGCCGGACTCGTCCGACTCCGGGTCGGGCGGGAGCTGGTCGGGGTCGTCGCTCGGGACGGGCTGGGGCGGGAGGGGCTTGCCGCCCGTCGAGAGCGTCAGCCAGGCGTCGACCGGGCACGTCACGGTGGTCGCGGTCCGCACCGAGATCGACGCCGCGGACCCCTCGCGGAGCATCGTCCACAGGGTCGGGGTGGACGTCTGGCTCACGTCGGACCAGTGGAGCCCACCGATCCCGACGACGACCGTCGGCTTCGTCGTCGGCTCGCTGGCCGTCGGGCTCGCGGCGACCGCTGCTGCGGGCAGCGCCGTCCCGACGAGCGCCGTGAGTGCGAGGAGCAGTGCGACGAACCCGCGGCGACGGGTGCGACGAGTGGTCTGTACGGGGGCCGGTTTCGTCACCGGACCAGCCTACGGGGGTCGCCGCGGGCGACCCGCCGAAGCGGGCGCGCGGTCACCGATCCTCCACACGGTCGGCGCACCTTGGGCGAGGGCAGGGTCGATCCGGTGGGGTCGGCGTCGTGCTGCCGGTCAGTCCCTGCCGGGAGCGCTCTGGCCGTTGCCGCCCGGCGCGTCGGGGTGCGGGGTGGCGCCGTCGTCGTCCTCGGCGAGGCCTCGCGTCGCGGGAGAGACCCCGTGGGCGAGGGGTCCGGTCGGGCCGGTGGGCTCGGCGGGCGGGGCTTGCTCCGCGGGCCGTGCCGGCGGCGGGGCCGCCGCCGTGTCGCCCGACAGGTAGCGCAGCCAGCCCGAGCCCGGGTCGCCCTCGATGACGAGGGCCCGGGTGAGCAGGGTCAGCGGGATCGCGAGGATCGCGCCCAGCGGGCCGATGACGAGCGTCCAGAACACGACCGAGAAGAAGCTCAGCGTGAGGCTCAGGTTCACGGCGTCGGCCACGAACTTGGGCTGCACCAGCACCTGCAGGACCACGTTGACGACGCAGTAGACGGCGACCACGGCCAGCGCGAGCGGCCAACCGCCCACGACGAGCGCCATGACCGCCGGTGGGACCAGACCGAGCACGAATCCGATGTTCGGGACGAAGTTCGTGACGAACGCGAGGATCGCCCAGACCGCCGGGGCCGGGACCCCCATCCACCACAGCGCCAGGCCGTCGATGATCGCGACGACCGCACCGAACGACGCGTTGACCACGAAGTAGCGGCGGACGCCCGAGTTGTACGCCGTGATGCGGTCGAGGGTCGCGGGGCGCTGCCCCCCGAAGCGCGAGCGCGCGTCCTGGTAGCGCGTCGCGTCGGCCGCCATGAAGATCACGTAGGCGAGCACGAAGAAGAAGGCCGTGAGGACCGACATGGCGGTCCCCCCGATCGTCGCGGCGAAACCCGCGATCGTGCTCGGGTCGAGCCACGACGTCACGGCATCCGTGACCTGCCCCTCGACACCGAACGACTCCAGCCATGTCGTGGCCTGCGAGAGCATGGCCGACAGGTCGTCGAGGTACTGCCCCACGAGGTCCGCGAACTGCACGCCCGCGAACGCGAGGAGCGCCGCGAGCGCGCCCAGGATCAGGTAGGCGACGACGATCGTGGTGGTCGTGGCCGCCCACCGGGGCCACCCGCGCCGCTGGAGCGGGCCCCGGACCGGCTGCACGATGATGACCACGACCGCGGCGAGTGCCAGCGGGCCGAACAGGCTGCGCGCGAAGTAGACCCCCGCGAGGACGATCACGGCGGCGGCCAGGCTGAGCAGTGTGCGGGTCGAGGGGGCCAGACCTGGCGGACGAGCGGCGTCCTGCAGTGCGGTCATCTGGGCGGTGCTCCTCGGTAGGTCGGTACGTCAGGTCGAATGATGCCTGCCGGTCAGGCGGTCCGCACGACCAGACCGCCCGGCTCGACCCAGGCCTCGAGCTCGACGGCCCTGCCCAGGAGGTCGCCGTCGACCTGCGCCTGCTCGCCGCCCTCGACGCGGACCCGGACACGCTTGGCGCGCGCGTGGTCGATCCGGCCGATCTTCGCAGGCAGGTCGTTGCGCACCCCGAAGCCCTGCATGACGACGTCGCCGAAAAGCTGCGCCCAGCCCACCACCCCGCCACGGGTGTCGATCGCGGCGACGTCGAGGATGCCGTCGTCGAGCACCGCGTCGGGCAGCAGCGTGATACCGCCCGGCAGCTTGCCGCAGTTCCCGACCAGCAGCGTACGGAGCTTGGCGTGGACCGGGGGAGTGTCGTCGAGCTGGATCTGGGCGCGCAGGCGACGACCGTGCAGGTGGCGGATGCCCGCGACGAAGTATGCGACCCAGCCGACCCTGGCCTTGAGGGTCGCGTCGGCGTCGGCGACCATCGCGGCGTCGAAACCTAGCCCCGCGATGACGAGGAAGATGTGCGCGGTCTCGGTGTCCTGCTCGGGGAGTGCGTCGCCTGCGCCGGCCGTCCCGGTCCCGGTGACGGCCTCGTCCGCCTCGCCGGTCCCGGGGGTATCACCGGTCGTGTCGTCACCGGCCGCACCCGCTCCCGCGGTGCCGGTCCGTGCGGGGTCGCGCGCGGCGCCGTCGGGCTGCGCGAACTCCAGGACGCGCGCCCACCCGACGTCGATCACGCGGTCCGCACCCGCGACGACGATGCGCAGGGCCTCGTCCGGGTCGGCGACGGGCAGGTCGAGGTTGCGTGCGAGGAGGTTGCCCGTGCCGAGCGGCACCAGGCCCATGGGCTTGCCCGTGCCGACCATGCCCTCGGCGACGGCCCGGACCGTGCCGTCGCCACCGACCGCGACGACGATGTCGGCGCCGCGGGCCAGGGCCTCGCGGGTCTGCCCGACGCCCGGGTCCTCGATCGTGGTCTCGAGCCACAGGGGTTCGGGCAGGTCGGCCTCGGCGCACACGCGCCGGACCGTCCGTTCGAGGTTCGCGACGGCGGGCTTGGACGGGTTCGCGACGAACGCGATGAGCTGGCCGACGTCCTCCGCGAGAACCTCGGTGACCGCGAGCGGGGGGTCGAGCCGGCGTCGGCGTCGCTGCTGCGACCAGACCGTCATCGCGACGGTGAGCGCGACGGCGGAGATGGCGACCGCTGCGACCCCCAACCACATTTCCCAACCCATGTCGGACACGGTAGTGCCCGGGGTGCCGGGGGTGACGGGCGAGCCCGCCGAAGGTGACGTACTCGACTGCCGTGGCGCCCCCGGTCGCCGAAGGTGGCGCCCCCGGTCGCCGAAGGTGGCGCCCCCGGTCGCCGAAGGTGACGCGCCAGCCTGCCGAGGGCGACGCGACGTCACCCTCGGCCCTTGGCGCGGTCACCCGCGGCGCTCGGGGAGGTCACCCCCGGCGGTCTCCCGCGCCTCGCTCCCACGCGGCCCACAGCTGCGCGTACCGGCCACCGGCCCCGCACAGCGCGTCGTGCGTCCCCGACTCGACGATCCGTCCCGCCTCCATGACGACGACACGGTCCGCGGTCCGGGCCTGGCTCAGCCGGTGCGCGATGACGACGGCGGTCCGCCCCGACAGCGCTGCCCGTGCGGCCCGGTCGAGGGCCGCGGCGCCGGATGTCCCGACCTCGGCGGTCGCCTCGTCGAGGACGACGACCGCCGGGTCGAGCAGCACGATCCGCGCGAGCGCGAGCTGTTGCGCGCGGTCGGGCGACAGGTCGAGCCCGCCCGCACCGACGACGGTGGCGAGGCCGTCCGGCAGGTCGTGCGCCCAGTGCGCCTCGACCGCGTCGAGGGCCGCGGTCAGCTCGGCGTCGCTCGCGTCGGGCGCTGCGAGGCGCAGGTCCTCGGCGAGCGTCCCGCTGAAGACGTGGACCTCCTGGCTCACCATCGCGGCGCCCCTCGTCCGGCCGGTGGAGTCGTTCACGGCCCGACGGCGTCGCCCCGGTGCCTCGCCCAGGACGCGCACGGCGCCGCGTGTCGGGCGGTGGATGCCCATCGCGAGCTTCGCGACCGACGTCTTGCCGGCCCCCGACGCTCCGACGAGCGCGACGTGCTCGCCCTCGGCGACGTCGAGGTCGACCTCGGTCACGACGTCGCGCCCCGGCGTGTAGGCGAACGTCACGCCACGAAGCACGACGGCGGAGCGTGTCCGCCGGGAGGTGGCGGCCGGTCCGGGGCGGTCACCCCCCGCAGAGTTCCGGTCACCCTCGGCGGACAGGGCGTCACCCTCGGCGGTCCCTGGCGTCGCCGTCAGCGGCGCCGTCGTCACGCCCACGAGTCGCGCGAGCCCCGCGCCCGCCTTCTGGATCTCGTCGAACTCGCCCAGCACCGTCCCGATCGGCCCGAACAGCCGGTGGAAGTACAGCGCGGCCGCGGTCGCCGCGCCGACCGTCACGGCGTCGCCCGAGACGAGCCAGAACCCCACGGCCAGCACGGCTCCGAGCCCGATCAGCTCGGCGACGTTGAGCCGGTTGTAGAAGCGGGTGAGCAGCCCGATCCCGGTGAGCGACAGGTCGATCGCCCGCAACGACGACCGGGCGACGAGCGCCTCGTGCCGGTCGCCGTGGCCGAGCGTCGTGACCGTCGTCGCGCCCGCGACGGTCTCGATGACCTGCTCGGTGCGCTGCGCCTCGGCGATGCGCACCTCCCGGTACACGGGGCCCGAGCGGCGCAGGAACCAGCGCAGCGACACGACCTGCAGGGGAGCGGCCGCGATCGCGGCGAGCGCGAAGCGCCAGTCCAGGGCGCCGAGCCCCACGAGCGTCAGGACGATCGTGAACGCGGCCGACGTGACGGCGGGCAGCACGCCCGAGATCGCCTCGCTCACGGCGTCGACGTCTCCCGAGACGCGGGCGACGACGTCGCCGACACCCGCTCGCTCGACCTGTTCGAGGGGCAGGTCGAGCGCGCTCGCGAGGACGTCCTCGCGCAGGTCGGCGAGCGCGCCTTCGCAGATCCGGGCGAGCAGGGTCTGGCCGAGGTAGCCGAGGCCCGCGCTCAGCACACCGGCCCCGAGGAGCAGCAGCGCGTAGCGGACGAGGTCGGAGGTCTCGCCGCCCTCCGCGACGACGTTGACCAGGGCCCCGAGCAGCGCGGGGGTCGCGAGGCCTGCGACGGAGCCGGTCAGGAGGACCGCGACGGTCCCGGTGAAGAGCCACCGACGCCGGGTGAGCATGCGCCACAGGGCGGCGTTGGTCGCGGCGGTCGTGGCGACGGGCAGGATCTCGTGCGCCGGGGCGGCGCGGTCTGCCACGGTCGCGGCGCGGGCGCTCACGAGGCGACCAGCTCGGCGTCGGCATCGGCAGGGCCGTCGATCCCGGTACCTCCGGCGGCCCCGCTCACGGCCACCACCACGTGGTCGCAGACCGCGAGCAGCGTCGGGCTGGTCGTGACGAGCAGCAGCGCCCGGTCGGGGAGGTCCCGGAGACCCGCGGCGATCCGGGCCTCGGTCACGGTGTCGACGGCGGTCGTCGGGTCGTGCAGCACGAGGACGGGTTCGGGGCGGTGCAGCGCGCGCCCGAGGACGAGGCGTTGGCGCTGTCCGCCGGACAGGTGCTGGCCGCGGCCGGTCAGGTGTGTGTCGAGGCCGTCGGGCAGGTGCCCGAGCACCTCGGTCGTCCCGGACGCGTCGAGCGCGCGCGGGTCGAGCGGACCGTCGGGCGCGAGGTTGTCGCGCACGGTCGTGCTGAACAGCGACGCGTCGTGCCGGGCCGCGAAGACGAGAGTGCGTCCGGCCGTCGGGTCGAGCGTCGAGAGATCGGTCCCGTCGACGACGACGGCCCCGGGTGGGGCGGGTGCGCGGCACCCGAGGACGTCGACGAGCGCGGCCGCGTCTCCGGCGTCGGGCAGGACGACGCCCACGACCTGGCCGCGGCGGACCGTGACGGGCCCGAGCGCGGAGCGGCCGAAGGTTCCGGCGAGGGTCAACGAGCCGCCCGACGGCGTCGGGCAGGCCACGCCCGTGTCCACAGGCCGGGCCGCGGCGCTGTGGACGGTCGGCTCGCCCAGCAGGCGGAGCAGGCGTCGTGCGGACGCCCGCTTCTGCGCGAGCTCGACGCCCAGGAACCCGGTCCGGGACATGGGCTCCTGGACGAACTGCGCGAGGCCGACGACGGCGACGAGCTCGCCCACGGTGATCTGCCCGGCGAGCGCCATGCGGCCCGCGAACAGTGCGACCACCGCGAGGAAGACCACCGAGAGCACCTCGCTGACGGCCTGGTACGCGGCGCGGGAGCGGACGGCGCGCAACGCGGCCGCGAGGGAGCCGCGGCTCGCGCGGCGGTAGCGGTCGGAGGCGGCCTGCTCCGCACCCAGCCCCTTGAGGACGCGCAGCCCGGTGACGAGGTCGGTCGCGAGGCCTCCCGCGCGCGCCGCGGTCTCCTGCTCGGCCTCGCTGCGCGCCTCGAGCGGGACGGACAGCCGGTGCATGACGAGCAGCATCACGGGGGTCGCGACGAGGACCGCGACGCCGAGCGGGACGGACACGAGCAGGAGGCTCACGGCGGTCGTGCCGATCGCGGCGAGCGCGCCGAGCTGTCCCGTGACGAGCCAGGAGATCCCGGCGACGCGGTTCGTGTCGGAGGACGCGATCGTCAGTGTCTCGCCGGCCGCGCGGCGACGGGCCATGCCGCGCGGGTCGAGGACGCGCGCGACGGTGAGCTGGCGCAGGTCGTGCGCGGCGAACGAGAAGGCGCGGACGGTCGAGCGCATGCCGATGCGCCAGGCCGTGGTCAGGACGAGGAAGACCGCCGCGAGGACGCCGAGCCACAGGCCGAGCGCGGCGCCGTCGCGCGGCATGATCGCGCGGTCCACGACGATGCCGATCAGCACGGGCACGAGCGCCTCGGCGACCTGGTGGACCATGAAGCCGCTCGCGCCCGCGGTCAGCAGGAGCCAGCGGCGGTCGCGTGCGAGGACGAGGCGGAAGACGCCGCCGACGGTCGTCGGCGCTGCGTCGCCGGCTGCCGGCGGGGGAGGCGAGCCCGGCTCCGGGCGTGCGGGACGGCGAGGTCGGAGGGGCATGCTTGCTAAGGTAATGCTTACCTTCTTGAGCCGATGTGGGATAGCCTGCCGGATCATGTCGCTCATCGGCCAGGAACTCTCCGCTCCCCTCGTGCCCGTCCGATTCCCGGGGGGCGGCCACGAGACCACCGGCGACCCGCGCGACTCCGACGTCGTCGAGGCCGCCGCGCTCCTGGCGGCCGCGCGCGAGGTCCGGTCCGTGTCGACGTCCCACTTCCCACCCAGCACCCCGGGGCTGTGGCCCGTGCACGTCCACGCGTTCCACGAGCTGCTGTGGGGCACGCAGGGCGTGCTCACCGTCGAGACCGAGCACGGGTTCTTCGCGGTCCCGCCGACGATCGGCCTGTGGATCCCCGCAGGGGTCGCGCACGCGGTCCAGACGGCGGGCGGCACGGGCTTCTACTGCACGTACGTGGACGCGGACGCGTCGGCGTCGCCCGCGCCGCAGGCCTCCGGCGAGGCGCTCGCGGACGACCCCTTCGTCGCGGTCCTCGACCGCGCGCACCGCACCACCGCGGTCTCGGTCCCGCCTGCGGCGCGCGAGCTCATGGTCCACCTGTCGCAGCGCGACATGGCCCCGGCGGCCCGACGGCGCAGCGAGCGTGTCGTCGTCGACCTCCTGTCTCCCGTGGACGTCACGCCCATGGTGCTGCCCATGCCCTCGGACGCGCGCCTGGCGTCGGTCGCCAGGCGTCTGCTGGAGGACCCTGCCGACACGCGCTCCCTCGAGGCGTGGGCGCACGAGGTGTCGGTGAGCGTGCGCAACTTCTCCCGGCTGTTCCACCGGGAGACGGGCATGACGTTCGCGCAGTGGCGGATCCACGCGCGGGTCCGGGTCGCGATCGGGCTGCTCGCGGGCGGGATGCCGGTGGGGACCGTCGGGCGCCGGGTCGGGTACCGGACGCCGAGCGCGTTCGTGCAGTCGTTCCGGCGGGTGCTCGGTCATACGCCGGGCTGGTACGTGGCCTCGGTGAGGGCCGATGCGGAACATCCCCTGGCCGCTGGTGGCGACGATCGGCCGGTCCTGGAGCCGCGAGCCTGGTTAGGGTAGGGATACCTAACCATCTCTGACGGGGACTCGCGTCGCCGTCCCCTGCCCGGGAGCCCCTGTGACCCTCGTCCTGCCTGCCCGTCCCGACGCGTCCGACGGGACGCCACTGGTCGCTGAGCGCCCGCCCGTCGCCGAGGAACAGTGGCAGCGGATCGTCGCGGCGATCACCCGCCGCGACTTCCTGATCGGCGCCGGGGCCCTGACGGTCGCCGGGATCCTCGCCGCGTGCGGCGACGGACAGGTCGGGCCCGGCTCGGCCGCGGGCGGGGAGACCCAGCCCTTCGAGCACGACGGCTACCGCACCGACCTTCCCCTGCACCCCGAGCGCGTCGTCGTCCTGGAGGCCCGCGCGGGGCTCGAGTTCGCGCTGCTCGCCGGGCTGCCGATCGTGGCGACGGAGTGGTCCGACGAGAGCCACCTCATGGCGCACCTGCCGCAGGGGGTCGCGCGGCTCGGAGGCTCGAACATCGAGCCCAACGCGGAGTCGATCCTCTCCCACTCGCCCGACATGCTCGTCGTCGGCGCGGGATGGTGGAACTACTACCAGGAGAACGAGCTGCTGGCCGAGGGCATCGCTCCGGTCCTCGTCGTCGGCGACGACGACCCGGACTGGAAGGCGTCGCTGCGTCGCCAGCTCGCCGCGTTCGGTCGCGAGCAGCAGGCGACCGAGGCGATCGACGCCTACGACGCCACGGTCGCAGACGTCGCCGCCGAGATCGCCCCGCTCGTGACGGGCCGCAAGGTCGTCATCGCGGGCGCCGACGAGGAGGGCTTCTGGATCCAGGAGCCCGACAGCTTCTGCTCGGGCATCGCGCGTGACGTCGGCATGGACCTCGTGCTCCCCGAGGCAGGGCAGAGCAACGGCTCGGTGTCGAGGTACTCGTTCGAGAACCTCGACGTCTTCCACGACGCCGACCTCATCGTCCTCCAGAACCCCGACGACCCCGCGACGACCAACCCCGCCTGGCAGGCCGTGCCCGCCGTCCACGCGGGTCGCGTCGCCGAGCTCCGCTACGACCGCAACTTCGGGCTCGCCCTGACGGCGCAGGTCTTCGCCGAAGACCTGCGCGAGGCCGCACGCCTGCTCTGACCTCGGCGCTGTGGGCGCCAGGCGCCCTCAGCCCTCCACGCCCGCAACCGCGGGCCCCTCACGACAGCTCCGTCCCTCACCGCGGCTCCCGCGGCCCTCCCGAACCAGGACGTCCCATGACCACACGCACCACCCGCTCGGCCCGCACCACCCGCTCAGCCCTTGCCGCCGCCTCCGCGGCGACGTTCGCCCTGCTGCTCGGCGCCTGCGCCTCGGGCACCGACGCAGGATCCGGCTCCGGTGCCGCCGAGGCCGAGACCCGCACGGTCGACAGCGCGTTCGGCGAGACCACGATCCCGACCGACCCGCAGGCCGCGCTCGGGGTCTACACGACCGACCTCGACATGCTCATCACGCTCGGCATCCCGCTCGCGGACTCCCAGCCGATCCGCTCGCAGGGGTACACGACGTTCCCGTCGTTCTTCGACCAGAAGGCGCTCGAGGGCATCAAGACGTTCGAGAACTTCCCCGAGTACAACTACGAGGAGATCCTCGCCGCGAAGCCCGACGTGATCCTCAACGGCCTGGGCTACGACGACGAGCTCGTGGCCAAGCTCCCCGACATCGCCCCGACGTACAGCTTCAACGGGTTCGACGGCCGCGACTGGCGCGAGAGCTTCGCCGAGGTCGCGAAGGCGTTCGACAAGGTCGCCGAGCACGACGCCTGGACCGCGAAGTACCAGGCCAAGGTCGACGACGTGAAGGCGCGGCTCGCCGCGGCCGGCATCGACCCGGTCGTCGGGCCGGTCGGCTACGGCGACGGCGAGGTCATCACGTCCTGCTACGGCACGCCCTGCCTCGTCTTCAAGGACCTCGGTCTCAAGATCACGCCGCTCGTCGAGCCCGAGGAGGGCACCACGCTCGGCACCGAGCAGCTCGAGCAGCTCGCGGGGATCGACTGGGTCTTCACCTCGACCGCCCCCGACGAGAAGACGGGCGAGCTCACCGACCCGTTCGCCGAGCTCGCGGGCAACGGCCTGTGGACCTCGCTGCCGTTCGTCGCGAACGGGAACATCGCCGTGCACGACATGGAGATGATCTACGGCTCGCCCAGCGGCCAGTACGCGTTCCTCGAGGTCGTCGAGAAGGCGCTGCTGCCGTGATGCGCATCCACCGCGCCGAGGTCGTGGCCGTCGAGCGCCTGACCGCCGGCATGATCCGGGTGACGCTCGGTGGCGAGGGCCTCGCGGACTTCGAGTCCACGGGCGTCGGCGACGAGTACCTGCGGGTCTTCCTGCCCACACCGGGCGAGGCCGAGCCCGTCCTGCCGTTCGCGACCGAGGACTCGTGGGACTACCCCGAGGGCGTCGTCGCGTCGCCCATGCGGACCTACACGGTCCGCGCGGTGCCCGAGCCGGGCGTGGTCGTGATCGACTTCGTCGTCCATGACGGGGGAGTCGCAGCGACCTGGGCCCAGCAGGCGAAGCCGGGCGACGTCGTCGGGCTGAACTCCCCGCGCGGGCTGTACGACCCGCCCGCGGACCTCGCCTGGCAGATCCTCCTCGCGGACGCGACGGGCCTGCCCGCGGTCGGGCGGCTGATCGAGCAGGCCCCGGCGGGCGTGCGCACGCGCGTCGTCGTCGAGGTGCCCGACGCGGGCCACCGCCAGTCCTTCCCCGCCAACCCGGACGTCGACATCGCGTGGGTCTACGGCGGCAACGGCCACGGCCCGTGCCGGCTCGAGGAGGTCCTGCGGAGCATCGACCTGCCCGACGGCGTCGGGTACGTCTGGTTTGCGGGCGAGACCAAGGTGCTGCGCGCCGTCCGCAAGTACCTGCGCCACGAGCGCGGGCTGCCGGTCACGGCCTACAAGACCATCGGGTACTGGACCGCCAAGGCGGAGGAGTGGGAGGAGCGCTGGGAGAACCTCGACCCGAGCGTCAAGGCGTGGATCGACTCCCTGTGGGCGGACGAGGACCGTGACGAGGAAGAGATCACGGACGCGTACTTCGACAAGCTCGAGTCGCTGGGGCTGTGAGATGACGACGACCGAACGCGCCCCCGCACCCACCCAGGACGGTCCTCCACCCGGCGAGGCCCGGGCGGCGAGCACCACCGACAGGGCGCCCGGCCTCGCCGCGACCAACGCGACGCGGACCGCGTGGCTGCTCGTCGCCGTCGGGGTCCTGGTCGTCATGGTCTTCGTGAGCCTCGCCGTGGGCTCCAAGACGATCCCGCTCGCCTCGGTGTGGTCCGCGCTCGTCGGCGCGCCCGGCGCCGACCCGAACGACGTGGTCATCCTGCGCGACCTGCGTCTGCCCCGGACGGCCCTGGGCCTGCTGGTCGGGGTCGCGCTCGGGCTCTCGGGCGCGCTCATCCAGGCGCTGACCCGCAACCCGCTCGCCGACCCCGGCATCCTGGGCGTCAACGCGGGCGCAGGGTTCGCCGTGGTGCTCGGGGTCGCGACGTTCGGCGTCGTCAACATCCAGCAGTACATC
Source organism: Oerskovia sp. NPDC056781 (assembly GCF_042789955.1). NCBI lineage: Bacteria > Bacillati > Actinomycetota > Actinomycetes > Micrococcales > Cellulomonadaceae > Oerskovia > Oerskovia sp. NPDC056781. The sequence goes on along the minus strand of NZ_JBHUAD010000064.1, from coordinate 2,748 downwards.
TGGTTCGCGTTCCTCGGGGCGATCGTGACGACCGTCGTGGTCTACCTCATCGGTTCGCTCGGGCGCGGGGGAGCGACGCCCGTCCGGCTCACGCTCGCCGGCATCTCGATCGGCGCGGTCCTCGGCGGGATCTCGTCGGGGATCACGCTCCTCAACCCGCAGGTCTTCGACAAGATGCGCTACTGGGGTGCGGGCACGCTCAGCAACCGCTCGTGGGAGATGGTCGGGACGGTCACGCCGTTCATCCTCGTGGGCGTCGTGCTCGCGGTCGTCGCCGCACGCCCGCTCAACGCGGTCGCGCTCGGCGACGACCTCGCCCGGTCCCTCGGGGCCGGCATCCACCGCACCCGCACGATCGTGGTCGTCGCGGTCACGCTCCTGTGCGGGGCGGCGACCGCTGCCGCGGGCCCCATCGGGTTCGTGGGGCTCATGGTCCCGCACGTCGCGCGCTGGATCGTGGGCCCCGACCAGCGGTGGATCCTGTCCTACACGCTCGTCCTGTCGCCCGTCCTGCTCCTGGTGTCCGACGTCGCAGCGCGCCTGGTCCTGCGGCCCGCCGAGCTGCAGGTCGGCATCGTGACCGCGTTCGTCGGCGCCCCGGTCCTCATCTGGCTCGTGCGACGCAGGCAGGTGAGCGGGCTGTGACCGCGCCCGTGCGGACGCCGCCCGCCGAGGACGCCGCGGCTCCCGTGACACCCCCCGGGACGCCGGGCGCGCCGCGCGCCCGCCTCGACCTCGGCCGACCCACGCGTGTCGTGCGCACGCGCCGCGGACGGTTCTCCGCCCGCCTCGACGTGCGCGCCGCCGTCGTGACCCTCGTGCTCGTGGTGCTCGCCGCGGCCGTGGGCGTCGTCGCGCTCGGCGTCGGCGACTACGCCGTCGCCGTGCCGGACGTGCTGCGCGCACTCACCGGCGACGCCCCTGAGGTGATCCGCATGGTCGTCGTCGAGTGGCGCCTCCCGCGCGTCCTCCTCGCGATCCTGCTCGGCGGCGCCCTGGGCATGAGCGGCGCGATCTTCCAGTCCCTGACCCGCAACCCCCTCGGCAGCCCCGACATCATCGGGTTCAACACCGGCGCGTACACCGGGGCGCTCGTCGTGATCCTGCTGCTCGGCGGCTCGTACAGCGCGGTCGCCGCCGGGGCCATGATCGGCGGCCTCGCGACCGCGGGCATCGTCTACCTGCTGGCGTACAAGAACGGCGTCCAGGGCTTCCGGCTCATCATCGTCGGCATCGCGATCAGCGCCATGCTCGCGTCCGTCAACACGTGGCTCATCCTCAAGGCGGACCTCGCGCGCGCCATGGCTGCCGCGACCTGGGGAGCGGGCAGCCTCAACGGGCTGTCCTGGACCCAGGTGCTGCCCGTCGTGCTCATCCTCGCGGTGCTCGTGCCGCCCCTGTTCCTCCTGGGGCGACGCATGAACGTCCTCGAGATGGGCGACGACGCCGCGCAGGCCCTCGGCGTCCGCTCCGAACGCACGCGGCTCTCGCTCGTCGTCGTGGGGGTCGCGCTCACCGCGCTCGTCACGGCCGCGGCCGGACCCATCGCGTTCATCTCGCTCGCCGCACCCCAGCTCGCCCGACGGCTCACGCGCGGCGCGACCGTCGGCCTCGCGTCCTCGGCCGCCATGGGGGCCGCGCTGCTCGCCGCGAGCGACCTCGTCGCGCAGCGGGCGTTCGCGCCCACGCAGCTCCCCGTGGGCGTCGTGACCGTCAGCATCGGCGGCTGCTACCTCGTGTGGCTGCTCGCCCGGGAGGCGAGGCGGCAGTGAGCACCCGGACCCGCACGGCCCCGACCAGCCCCACCCCTCCCGAGGAGACGGCGATGACCGCCACGACCACGACGCCGGCGACCCCGGCGACCACGACCCCGACCGCGGCCGACGCGCCCGCGGCAGGCTACGCCGTCGGGCAGGCCGGGCCCGGTGCGCCGGGCGAGCCTCGGCTGCGCGCCGAAGGGCTCAGCATCGGGTACCACGAACGCATCGTGTCCCAAGGGCTCGACGTCGCGATCCCCGACCGGTCCTTCACCGTGATCGTCGGGCCCAACGCGTGCGGCAAGTCGACCCTGCTGCGCGCCCTGTCACGGCTGCTCACACCGAGCGCCGGGCAGGTCGTGCTGGACGGGAAGACCATCACGTCCTACAAGGCCAAGGAGGTCGCGCGACGGCTCGGGCTCCTGCCCCAGACGTCGATCGCGCCCGACGGCATCACCGTCGCCGACCTCGTCGCCCGCGGCCGCTACCCGCACCAGAAGCTCCTGCGGCAGTGGTCGCGCGAGGACGAGGACGCCGTCGTGCGGGCGCTCGCGGCCACGCAGGTCACGCCGCTCTCGGCGCGGCCCGTCGACGAGCTCTCCGGTGGGCAGCGCCAGCGCGTCTGGGTGTCCATGGTGCTCGCCCAGGAGACCGAGCTGCTGCTGCTCGACGAGCCCACGACGTTCCTCGACATCGCGCACCAGATCGAGCTGCTCGAGCTGTTCGGCGACCTCAACCGCGAGGGCCGCACGCTCGTCGCGGTGCTGCACGACCTCAACCACGCCTGCCGCTACGCGACGCACCTGGTCGCGATGAAGGACGGGGCCGTGGTGGCGCAGGGGGCGCCGGGCGAGATCGTGACGGCCGAGCTGGTCGAGGAGGTGTTCGGGCTGCGCTGCACGATCATCGACGACCCGGTCACGGGGACCCCGCTGGTGATCCCGCTGGGTCGCCGAGGGTGACGCCCCGGCCCGCCGGGGGGACGTCACCC
>NZ_JBHUAD010000063.1:0-18621 GCF_042789955.1 Oerskovia sp. NPDC056781 | reverse complement strand
CTTCTGTGGCTAGGCTCGTCGCCATGACCTCCGCGAGCGCAACGATCCCCGGGATGCACGTCACCGACCACGAGGTCGAGGTCCCCCTCGACTGGTTCGACGAGCGGGACTCGCGCCGGATCACGGTCTTCGCGCGCGAGCTCGTCGACCCGGCGCGGCGACGCGAGGACCTGCCGCTGCTCGTGTTCCTCCAGGGCGGCCCGGGCGGCAAGGGCCCCCGTCCGACGGGGCCCGAGGGCTGGGTGGGGACCATGCTCGCGACCCACCGGGTGATCCTGCTCGACCAGCGCGGCACGGGCCGCAGCTCGGCCGTGCGCGGCCGCTCGCTCGCGGCGCTCGGCGACGCGGCCGCGCAGGCCGAGTACCTCTCGCACTTCCGGGCCGACTCGATCGTCGCGGACGCCGAGCACCTGCGCCGCACCCTGTTCGGCGGTCGCCGCTGGGAGTCGCTCGGCCAGAGCTACGGCGGCTTCCTGACGCTCACGTACCTCTCGCGCGCACCGGAGGGGCTCGCGGCGTGCTACGTCACCGGGGGTCTGGCGGGCCTGGAGGCCGACGCCACCGAGGTCTACCGCCGCACGTACCCGCGCACCGCGGCCAAGCACGCCCGCTTCGCGGCGCGCTTCCCCGACGACGTCGCACGCCTCGCGCGCATCGCGGACAGGATCGCGGTGGGTGACGTCCTGCTTCCCGACGGTGACACGCTCTCCGTGCGCCGCCTCCAGACGCTCGGGATGGACTTCGGCATGAAGCCGGGCTTCGAACGCGTCCACTGGCTGCTGGACGAGGCGTTCGACCACGGCGACGACGACCTGAGCGACACGTTCCTCAGCGAGGTCAGGGACCTGACGTCGTATCTGACGAACCCGCTGTACGCGGTGCTGCACGAGTCGATCTACGCGTCGGGCCACGGGGCCACGGGCTGGGCCGCCGAGCGCGTGCGCGCCGAGCACCCGGAGTTCGACCCAGGGGCCCGGCCGCTGCTCTTCACGGGCGAGATGATCTACCCCTGGATGTTCGAGGAGATCGCGGGCCTGCGCGCCTTCCGCGGCGCGGCCGACGAGCTGGCGCGTCGTGAGGACTGGACCGAGCTGTACGACCTCGACGCGCTCGCGGCCAACGAGGTCCCCGTCGCCGCAGCCGTCTACTACGACGACATGTTCGTCGACGCCCACCTCTCCCTCGACACGGCGTCCAGGGTGGGGAACGTGCAGGCGCTCGTCACGAACGAGTTCGAGCACGACGGGCTGCGCACGGGTGACGTCCTGGAGCGGTTGCTCCCGCTCGTGGACCAGCAGGGCGGGCCGCTGCCCCGCGACTGACCCGCTCCGGCACGCTCTGTCTGCCGTCCCTCCCGGTGCGACCCAGCGGGGTGTCGCTCACCACGTAGCCCGCAAAATCGCTCCTCGTCACATAAAGTGGCACTCCGGAGAGCGGCGCGGTGCCGGCTCCAGTGCCAGAGGCGACGCAGCCGACGGCAGGCTGCCCGGGCACCTCACCAGGAGAGGGCGGGAGGCTGGATGCCGGTAGTGAGCACGACCCCCGGCAGACTGCACGGCGCTCCGCGACCACCCCACCTCGAGCTCGTGCGGGAGCGGCTCGTCGACCGGCTCGACGCCGACGCGGCCCTGCGCGTCGTCCGTGGCCCGTCGGGCGGCGGGAAGACCTCGCTCCTCGCCGAGTGGGCCCGACGACGAGGGGCCGAAGGGGTCTGGATCGCGACGTCGCCCGGCACGACCCGGACCGAGCTCTGGCGCACGGTCGCTCGCCGGGCCACCCAGTCCGGGCTGCTGCGCTCGGAGACGACGATCGGCCTCGACGAGCTGTCGACCGCCGCCCTGACCGTGCGGCTGGCCGAGGCATTCCTCACGGTCCGGGGCGAGGTCCTCGTCGTCGTCGACGACTATCAGAACGTCCGGGACGCCGAGGTCCACGAGGACGTCCTCGGGCTGCTGCGCGCCTGCCCGAACCTGTCGGTCGCGCTCGCGACGACCACGAGCTCGATGCTCGAGGCACCCGTCGTGGGCCTCGAGATGAACCGCACGGTGATCACCGCCGACCAGCTCCCGCTCACCCTGGACGAGACCGCGCGGATGCTGCGCCAGGTCGGGGCGGACCTCGACCCGGCGCAGACGCACGTGAGCACGGGCGGCCAGCCCCTCTACCTGCGGGTCGCGATGCTCGCCGCCGAGCTGGCCGGGTCCCACGGAACGCCCGCCCACGTCCAGGTCGCGGCCGAGCTGCTGCGGGCAGCGGTCGACAAGCAGCTCCAGGGCCCGTCGCGGCACCGGCTCGAGCTGTTCCTCGCGCGGTGCGTCGTCCCCGAGATCCTGACGGGCGACCTCGCGGTGGCCCTGACCCTCGACCCGGACGCTCCCGAGCTCCTGTCGGACCTCGAGGCGCGTGGCCTCGGCACGTGGGAACGGCGACCGACGGGGCTCGTCTTCGTGCTCTTCCCCGTCGTGCGCTCCCTCCTCCTGGAGACGTTCCGGCTCGAGGACCCCGAGGCGTCCCAGGTGGTGGAGGCGGCGACCGCTCGGTGGTACCTCCAGCACGGCTACCCGGTCGAGGCCGTCCGGCACGCGGTGACGGCGGGCGACCTGTCGATCGCCTCGGCCGCGGTGTCCCGCTACTGGACCCAGGTCTTCGAGGAGCGCACGATCGCGAGCCTCGACGTCCTGCGGGCGGTCCCGGTCGCGGAGCTGCGTCCCTGGCCCCTGCTCGCCGGGGCGCTCGCCCGCCACTACGACGCCGTCCCCGGCGGACGGGACGAGGCGATCGAGCTCTACCACGCAGCGCTCGCAGGGCTGCGGGTCGCGCCACGCCCCGCGACCCCGAGCGAGCGCGTGGTGCTCGAGGTCCTCGAGAGCCTCGCGCTGCGGTCGACCGGATCGGCCGAGCGCGCGCTCTACCCGGCACGTCGCGCAGGCCGCATGCTGAACGAGCTCCGGGTCACCGAACGACGCTCCATGGCGCGCGACCTGCCGCGGTTGCGCGCCGAGATCGCACGCTCGATGCTCCGCGGCGGTGCCGAGAACGAGTCCCTCGCGATCCTGGAGGACCTCGGCGACCCTCTCGGTGAGCCACCGGCGCTCCACGGTCTCGCGCTGCGGGCGCTCGCCCACGCCGTGCACGGCAACATGCCCGAGGCGCGCCGGGACCTGGCCGGCGTCGAGGCGTCCCGGCATGCCGAGACCACGCCGCGCCGCAGCCAGGACGTCTACCACCTGGCGCACGCCCTCGTGCGCATCGAGCGCTTCGACGCGCGCGGCGCGCAGGCCCACCTGGACGCCATGCGCCCCTTCCTCTCGACGCTCGAGTCGCGGCCGCAGTTCGCGCTGGCCCAGGCCTCGGTCGACCTCCTGACGTTCGAGCCGGCGCTGGGTGCCGAGCGGCTGCGCCGGTACATCGAGTCCGAGCGGGGGAGGCAGCGGATCTCCGTCCGGGACACCGACCAACTGGGCTACGCCGCCGGCCTGCTCGACCTCGCCCGTGGCCGGCTGGGTGCGGTCCACGCAACCCTGCGAGGCGCGTCCCCGTCGTCGGCGAGCGCCCCGCTCCTGCGCGCCCACCTCGCGCTGCTCACCGAGTCCTGGCAGGTCGCACGGGACGTCCTGGTCGAGCACACCCCACCGGTCGACGCGTCGCCGCGGCTGAGGGTCGCGCACTCGCTGCTCCTCGCGGCGGCGCTCGTCAACGGCTCCGACGAGTCGCACGCGTGCGACGCGCTGGGAAAGTTCGCGGCCGTCGCCGACGACCGCCAGCTGCTCTTCGCCCTCACGCTCCCCCCGCGACGGGAGCTCCTCGCGCTCGTCGAGCTGGCCGCCCGCAGCAAGGACAGGACGGCGCAGCGGGTCCTCGCGGCGGCAGGTCCCGTCCCCGAGAGGTTCGCCGCGATGGTGGGCTTCCCGCAGGCGCTCACGGACCGCGAGATCGTGGTGCTCGACAGCCTGCGACGGCACGCGACCGCGGTCGAGATCTCGCTGAGCCTGACCGTCTCGGTCAACACCGTCAAGAGCCAGCTCCGGTCCGTCTACCGCAAGCTGGGCGTGCGCCGCCGGGAGGACGCGCTCGCGAAGGGGATCGACCTGGGGCTCATCGTGGCCGACCACGTCGACCCGTCGTCGGCCCGGCACGAGCGGTGGTGACGTCCGACCCTCACGTCGCACGTCAGACGAGGTCGTCGACGATCCTGGCCGAGGCCCTCGTCCGCTCGTGCGACTCGGCGTCGTCGATCTGCTGGCCCGCCGCGACCAGGGCCGCGCGGCGGAGCCACGAGAAGACGACCAGGACGGGATAGGTGTCCTCGCCCACGTAGACGCGACGGCGCCAGGACGCCCAGGAGACGACGCGGGCCAGCACGGGGACCGGGTCGTCGAGCTCGTTGGCCCGGTGCGCGGCGTTCTCCCAGCCGTGCTCGGCGTCGCTCATGATCTGTGCACCCTCGCGGCCCAGCGGACGGGCGAGCGCAGCGAGGCCGATGTCCTCCCGGATCTCGGTGGCCTCGGTCGGGACGAGGTCCAGCCCGTCGCGATACGTCCCGAACGTTGCGGGGTCCACGTGACGCCAGGGGTCTTCGTCCGGCAGCGAGTCGAGGAGGTCGGTGAGGGTCCCCGCGAGGAGGGTCACGGCCCGCAACCGATGTCCTCGGGCCTGTTCCCGCATCGCCTCGAGATCGGCGACACGGTCGTAGGGATCGATCAGGGGTTCGACGAGCCCGACCGCCCACGCCGCCCAGGTGGTGTCGTCCCACGGGGCCGGGTTCGTCATCGCAGCATCGCCCGGGCACGCCGTCGACGGGCCGCCGAGAGCGTCCCCGACGGGACGTCGCCCGGGGTACGCCTCGTCGCCGAGGACGGTGCGCAGGTCCTGCCGCCCATGCTCCACCTCCTGCTCGTCTGCGTGTCCGCGCCCAGGTCGGCGAGCGATCGCCGACGCGGAAGTGTATCCATCACCGGTGCCGGTGCAGAAGGGGCGAACGACACGAACCGCCGCCCGTCCGGGTGAATTCCCGGGCTCGGGCCGCGGCAACTCCCAGCATGGCACCACCTATAGCAGCACCGAGGGTGAACTCCGGTGTGAAAACCGTGTTCAGACGTGAAAGTAGTGCGAAGCGGCCGCATGCTGATGGCATGAACGTGCGGCCCCCATCCGGCACGTGCCCGGACCGGGCACGTGAAGCGCGCTCCCTGCGTGTCGCGGAGGAGCAGCCCCTCGACGACGACCACGACGCACCCGCCGACGCGGTCCGCTCGGAGGTCGCGCGCATCGTCGCGCTCGACGACGACGCCAGCTACCGCACGGAGGTGTCCGCCTTCATCGCGGGCCACCGCGACCACTGGCGACGGATCGCCGCCCGGCTGTGCCGCACGAACTCGGTGCAGGTCGCCCAGCACCTCGAGGACGTCGAGTCGATCGTCGTGGAGACCGTCTGGGAGATGCTCGAGAAGTCGAGGCAGGACCCGGCCTACCTGGCCGGCATGCGCTCGTTCCTGGCGATCGTCGTCTACACCGCGCGCCCGAGGGTGCGCTCGTTCGTGGACCACGCGACGGCGCCCGCCTCGGGCATGGTCGCTGCCCAGCGTCGCCGACGCGAGCTCGCCCGCACGCGCGCCGAGCTCGCGGCACTGCGCGGCACCGTGCCGACCGTGCAGGAGGCGGTGCAGGCGACCAACGACCGGCTCGCCGCGCACCGTTCCGACGTCGTGCGGCAGGGCATGGTCGTCACCGAGGCCGACGAGCTGGTGCTGTTGGGGGCGCTGTGCTTCGACGAGGCCCTCGACTCCCCCGGTCTCGTCCAGGACGAGCTCGACTGCGTGCTGCACCCCGTCGAGGCGCCCACCCTGGTGCGCTCGGTCGTCGACGCGGCACGGGCCGAGAACCCGACGCGCGGCAAGGTCGCGGCCCTGTGGATGGCCGAGGCGTACGACGGCGGTGGTCCCCTCCCGGGTCAGGACACGGTCGTGTGGATCTCCCGGACGCTGGGCCTGCCCCGCCGGAGCACCGTGGCGCACATCGACCGGGTCCGTGAGCTCGCCGCCGCACGCCTGCGGGCGATGGGCATCGGTGCCGACCTCCTGGAGACGGCGTGAACACGATCCCCCGCCCGGGCGCCTCGGCGCAGGGCCCGGCCACGTCGGTCGTCGGCGCCACCTCGCCCCGACGTGCCCTCGCCCTGGCGCACCACCGCCGTGACGACGGCCGTACCAGCCTGCACTCCCGTGGGCAGGGGAGAACGCTGCATGTCTGACGCACGTCCTGCGGGCGGCCCCGTCGGGGTCGACGCACTGTCCGGTCTCGCCGCCCTGCCCGCCAGCGCCCGTGAGCACGCCCTCGCGGAGTTCTGGGCCTCTCGCGCCGGCGAGCTCGCACGCGAGGCACGGCGCGTCGTGCGGGCGCACCTGGTGGCTCCCGCCGACCGCACGGCGGCGCTCGACGCCGTGACGACGGCCCAGCAGGCGCTGCTCCGCGACGTCGCGGCGGGTCACCGGAGCATCGATCCCCGGACCTGGGTGCCCACACTGCGCGCCGAGTCTGCACGGGCCGTGCGCCGGTCGGCCGCCCAGGGGGCCGTCGCCGTGGCGCCGTACCGGCAACGGCTCGCGGCGCAGCGCGCGAACCTGCTCGCGGTGCGTGAGACGGCGGCTGACCGCGTCCCGCCCGCCGCGAGCCCTCGACCGGCCGTCGTCACCGTCGGGCCGACCGGGGTCAAGTCGGCCGTCCCTCCGTCCGCCCCCCTCGCGGACGGGGCCGACGTGGCGCCTGTCCTGAAGACCCCGGTAGGGCTCGCGGCCCGCAGGACCACCGGGTCGGCCGGCATGCCCCGGCACGCCCGCCGGCGGCCCGGAACCGTCCTGGGCCACGGCATGTCGCCCCGGAAGTCGTTGAGATGGAGTGCGGCGGCGCTGCTGTCGACCGTGACGATCGTCGTCGGCGCGGCGGTGGCCCCCGCCGAGGAGCGCCCGGTCGACGAGACGGGCACGTCGAACGTGTCGTTCGTCGACCGGCTCACGATGCCCATCGTCGGCCTGTGGGACAACCTCGTCGGCAACGGCAAGGACAAGGAACCCGGCGCCGTCGTGCCGGTCCCCGTCGACTCGCCCACCACACCCCCTCCCGCGGTGCAGCAGCCACCGGCTCCGACGGTCCCGCCGCCCCCCGTCGCGCCCGCGGTACCCGTCGCGCCCGTCCCGGGCACCGGGACCGGTGGCCCGCAGGCCCCCCAGGAGGGCGGCCGGCACGGCAACGGCAGCAGCTGGCGCGACCACGACGACCTCGGTCGCGCGGAGTGGCACGAGCGCGACGACGAGGACGACGACCGGGACGACGACGACGAACGGCGCGGCGACCGGCACGGGCGCGACGATCAGCGGGGCCACGGGCGGGGCGACGGGGACCGGGACGACGACCGCGGCAACGGTCACCGCAACGACCGGTCGGACAGGTCGCGCGGCCGGAGCCGGAGCGTCAGCGAGCGCCGTCACGGCCGCGCGAGCTCGGTCCCCCGCGTCTAGCGCGCACGGACCACCTGGTACGGCGGTAGCCGTGAGCTCCCGCCGAGGTGCCGAGGACCCTGGGGACCCGTGTGCCGCGTCGCGTCGTCGGGGGCTCAGGACGCCGGACGCAGCGCGAGCAGGGCACGCACCTCGTCGGCGGTCGTGTCGGTCGCGACGGCGGCACGGTTGTCCTCGGCCACCTGGTCGACGATCTCCGCCCGGTGGATCCGCACGTCGCGCGGTGCCTCGATCCCGATCCGCACGCCGTCGCGTCCCGCGGAGACCACCGTCAGGACGATGTCCTCGCCCACGAGGATCCGTTCGCCCACCTTGCGCCCCAGCACCAGCATCGACGTCCTCCTGACGTTCGCGAATGTCGTCCTGACCTTCCGGGGCACCTATGCGCGCCGAGCGGCCGTCAGTCCGCGTCCCATCCCACGGGCAGCCCGAGGAGCTGGACCGTCTCCGGGGTCCGGGTCAGCGACCGTCCCACGACGACCATGGCGTGCACGTGCACGACACCGCGCAGCCCGTCGACCCAGGCGGCGGTGTCCGCGTGCTTGCGCGAGGCGTCGACCACGACCCACACCTGCTCGGGCGCGAGGACGTCGAGGATCCGGAGCCCGTCGGCGAGATCGGTCGTGAGGCCGACGGCGACCGCGGTCGACGTGCCGGCGTGCACGCCGCGAGCCCTCGCCTCGGTCGCGCTGCGATGGTCCACGACCCGGGGGGCGTCGGCGTCACGCGCCTGCCCCGCAGAGGCCGTGAGGAGCCCGAGACGGCCGCGCATCGCGTGAGCGACGGCCACCGCGTCGCCTCCCAGGCCGACGAGCGCGACGAGGTCTCCCGGGGCGGTCGACGGGCCGGTCTCCCTCGGGCCCCCGGTGCGCTCGGGGAGGGCCGTCTCGGCGATCAGCTCGTCCAGCATCGCCGCGAAGTCGTCACCCCCGGTCGACATCTCGAGGTCCTCCGACCTCGACGGCTCGAGCCGGTCGGCGTCGTCGGCGTCGTCGAGGAGTGCGGCGATCCCCGCCCTGCGCGCCGCCGGGAAACGGACGGGGTGGTCGGTGACGTGGAGCGCGGGCGGCGAAGCGACCTCGATCACGGCCTCGTAGTGCTGCCTGCCGAAGAGTCCCTTGATGCCGCCCGTGATGATCCGCTCGGCCGACACGATCCGTACGTCGGGGCCGTGCTCGCGCCGTGCCTCGTCGAGGATGGCCTCCAGGGTGTCACCCGCGAGCCGCAATCGCCGGGGCATCGTTCACCACCCCGACCGTCTCGATGAGGGCGTTCCCCGAGGTGACCTCCGTGTAGGAGAGCACCGCCAGGTCGGGCAGCTGGGTCGCCACGAGGCGACGGACGGCCGGACGAAGGGACGGCGCGCAGACCAGGACGACGTCGTGGCCGGCCCCTCGGGCGGCCTCGGCCACGTCGGCGACCGAGGTGCGGAAAGCGTCGAGCCGCGCCGGGTCCACGACGATGACCGTGCCGTGCTCACCGCCCGGCTGCCGCCCGGCGAGCATGGCCTGCTCGAGCACGGGCGCGATCGTCACGACGCGGATCGTGCCGTCGACCGTGTACCGCGCCGGGATCGCGGGGCCGAGCACCGACCGCGCCGACTCGACGAGGTGCTCGGCGTCGGTGGAGCGCCGGGCCGCGAGCGCGAGCCCCTCGTAGATGCGAGGCAGGTCGTTGATCGCGACGCGCTCCTCGAGCAGGCCCTGGAGCACGCGCTGGATCTCGGCGAGGGACAGCAGGGTCGGGGTGAGCTCGTCGACCGCCGAGGGGTTGGTGCGCTTGACCTCGTCGGTGAGCACACGGACGTCCTCGCGCGAGAGCAGCCTGGCGGCGTTGGCCGAGATGATCGCCGACAGGTGGGTGACGAGGACCGAGACGCGGTCGACGACCGTGGCCCCGGCCATCTCGGCGCTGTGCCGCATCTCGACGGGCACCCACTTTCCCTCCATGCCGAACACCGGGTCCACGGTGACCTGCCCGGGCAGCGACCCCAGGTTGTCGCCCAGCGCGAGGACCTTGCCCGCGGGCGCCTGGCCTCTGCCCGCCTCGACCCCCGCGATCCGCACGGCGTACGTCGACGCGACCAGCTCGATCGAGTCGCGGGTGCGCACGGGCGGCACGACGACGCCCAGGTCCATCGCGATCTTGCGCCGCAGGGCACGCACGCGCCCCAGCAGGTCGTCGTGCGCGCCCGTGACGAGGTCGACGAGGTCGGGCGCCAGCAGGATCTCCAGCGCGTGCACGCGCATCTGCTCGATGAGGTTCTCCGTGCCGTCCGACGACGCGGCCGCGCCCTGCTCGAGCTGCTCGGCCGCGGCCCGCGCGACCTCGGCCCGGTCCTGGCGCGCCTTGATCTGCTGCGCCGCGACGAGGAGACCGATCCCGAGCACGATGAACGGCAGCTTGGGCATGCCCTCGATGAACGCCATCGCGAACGAGGCGACACCGGCGATCGCGACGGCCTGGCGCGACTGGACGAGCTGGCTCGAGGCCTGCGAGCCGACGTCGCCCTCGCCCGAGTTGGAACGGGTCACGATCATGCCCGTCGCGACGGCCATGAGCAGTGCCGGGACCTGGGTCACCAGACCGTCGCCGATCGTCAGGATCGAGTAGGTGTCGACCGACTCCCCGACGGGCATGCCGTGCATGACGACGCCGATGACGATGCCGCCGACCAGGTTGATGATCGTGATGACGACGCCCGCGATCGCGTCGCCCTTGACAAACTTCGAGGCACCGTCCATCGCACCGTAGAAGTCGGCCTCCGCGGAGACCTCGGCGCGGCGCGCACGGGCGTCGGTCTCCGAGATGAGTCCCGCGTTGAGGTCCGCGTCGATCGCCATCTGCTTGCCCGGCATCGCGTCGAGGGTGAAGCGCGCACCGACCTCGGCGACGCGCTCGGCACCCTTGGTGATCACGAGGAACTGGATGACCACCAGGATCAGGAACACGACCATGCCGATGACGAGGTTCCCGTTGACCACGACGTGGCCGAACGCGCTGATGACCTCGCCCGCGTACCCGTTGCCCAGCACGAGGCGGGTCGAGGCGACGTTGAGGCCCAGACGGAAGAGCGTCGCGACCAGCAGCAACGACGGGAAGACCGAGAAGTCGAGCGGCTTGGTGACGAACATCGACGTCAGCAGGATCACGAGCGAGAGCAGGATGTTGACGATGATGAGCACGTCGAGCATCCCCGCGGGGATCGGCACGACGAGCAGCAGGACGATGCCGACGACGCCGAGCGGGACGGCGATCATGGCGAGGGAGCGGTTCTTCACGCGGAACCCTGGTCCTTCCCGGTCCGGAGCGGTGGCAGGTGCTGCCGCGACTCCCTATGCACGTCGGATCGGCGGCAGCGGGGGTCGGCGGCCGGCACGTCCCGCCCCCCGCGGTGAGCGTCCAGCATCACGCCGTGCGCTCCTCGCCCGCTCCCGTGGCGTCCTCGTCCGCCGGCCACTCCCCCGGTGCGATCGCCGGGCGGCCCAGCCGGTGCGGCACGGAGGAGACCGCGGCCCCGCGGCGCGAGAGGGCCATGACGAACGCGAGCACGCGCGCGACCGCCATGTAGAGCTCGACCGGCACCTCCTGCCCGACGTCGCACACCTTGTGGAGCGCGCGGGCGAGCTGGACGTCGCGGACCATCGGCACCCGGGCCTCCTCGGCCTTCTCACGAATACGCGCGGCCAGGTGGTCAGCGCCCTTGGCGACGACGCGCGGCGCCGACCTGCCCGCCTCGTAGCGGATCGCGACGGCGACGTGCGTGGGGTTCACGATCACGACGTCGGCGTCCGCCACCGCTGCGAGCATGCGGTTGCGCGACAACGAGCGCGCCATCGAGCGGCGCTGCGACTTCACCATGGGGTCGCCGTCGCTGTTCTTGTGCTCGTCCTTGAGCTCCTTCTTCGTCATGCGAGTCTTCTTGCGGTTGCGCTTGGCGACGACGAGCACGTCGAGCAGCGCGAGCGAGATCCCCGCCGCCGTCGCCCACAGCAGCAGCGCCCTGACCCCCGACCCGGCGGCCTCCAGCAGCGACGCCACGGGCAGCCCGCCCGCCGACAGCAGCACGGGCATGAGCGACTGGATCACGACGTACAGCACGACCCCGACCACGGTCGTCTTGAGCAGCGCCTTCACGCCGTTCCACAACGCCTGGGGGCCGAGGATCCGCTTGAACCCGGAGACCGGGTTGAACTGCTGGAACTCGCCGCGGAACTTCTTCAGGTGCAGGCCGCCCTGCACGACCGAGCCGATGACCGCGGCGAGCGCGACCGCCGCGAGCAGCGCTCCGATCGTGGGCAGGACCGAGCGGAGCGCCTCCTGCAGGAGCACGAGGGCCACGGCGGGCTCGGGCTTGTCGATCACGGTGCGGATCGACAGGACCTGCTCGGTCGCGGCACCGGCCGCTTTGCCGAGCGTCAGGGGCAGCAGGGCCCCCGCGACCCCGATCCCGATCCAGGCCGTGAGGTCCTGCGACCGGCTGAGCTGACCCTTCTCGTGGACCTCCTTCATCTTGCGGTCGGAGGCCTGCTCGGTCCTCTCCTCGGACGTGTCCGCCATCAGCCCACGCCTCCCATCAGCTTCAGGGCCTGCGCCGTGAGCGCGGACAGGGCGTGCGGCAGGGCGACGAGCACCGTCCCGACGAGCGAGAGGGTCAGGAAGATCTTGAGCGGGAAGCCGAGCGCGAACGCGTTGAGCGCCGGGGCGACACGGGTGACCAGGCCCAGTCCGACGTCGGCCAGGAAGAGGACCACGACGATGGGCCCGGCGATCTGGAGACCGGCGACGAACGACCCCGTGAGCGCGTCGACGAAGGCCCCGGCCGGGACCTCGGCGAACGTCCCGACGGGCACGACGTCGTACGAGCGCGCGAGGCCCAGGACCACGAGCTGGTAGGCGTCCGACGTGAACATCAGGACGACCGTCGCCAGTGCGAACAGGCGCGTGAACTGCGACCCGCTCACGTTCGTCTGCGGGTCGAACGCCATGCCGACCGAGAAGCCGCCGAACAGGTCGAGGTGTGAGCCGGCCGCGGTCACGGCCGAGAACACGATCATGACGAGCGTGCCCAGCATCGCGCCCGTGGCGGCCTCGGCGACCACGTGGGCGAAGAACGTGGCCGTGCCCACCGCCTCGTACGTCGGCGCGACCCGGCTCGAGACCACCAGCCCCAGCGAGACCGCGAGGATGGCACGCACCTGGCGCGGGATGGCCTTGTGGGAGAACGGCGGCGCGAGCAGCATGAACGCGGCCAGGCGGACCCCGGCGAGCAGGGTCGCCTGGAGCCACGCCTGGTCGATGTCGAACGTCACCGACGTCAGCCGCCGCCCAGCAGCGACGGGATGAGGTCGAACATCGCGTGCGTGAACGAGACCAGCTCGCCGATCATCCAGTTGCCGCACACGATGAGCGCGACGGCGACCGCCGCGGCCTTCGGCACGAACGAGAGCGTGACCTCCTGGATCTGGGTCACGGACTGCACGAGCGAGATCGAGAACCCCACGACGAGGGACGTGATCAGGACCGGGGCCGCGAGCTTCGCGGCCAGGATCATCGCCTGGGTCGCGATGTCGAGGACGGCCGAGGTCTCCATGTCACCCCACCCCGTACGAGCCGATGAGCGAGGTGGTGATGAGCCCCCACCCGTCGACGAGGACGAACAGCAACAGCTTGAAGGGCAGCGAGATCATGGTGGGCGGGAGCATCATCATGCCCATGCTCATGAGCGCCGCCGCCACGACCAGGTCGATCACGAGGAACGGCACGAAGATCACGAAGCCGATAATGAACGCGGCCCGCAGCTCCGAGATCACGAACGCCGGGACGAGCGTGGTCAGCGGCACGTCCGCCATGGTCGCCGGGTTGTCGAGGTCGGCCGCGCGCGTCATGAGCGCGAGGTCCTCCTCGCGCGTGTGCGCCAGCATGAACTCCCGCAGCGGCTGGGAACCCGCGTCGAGCGCCTGGCTGAACGTCGTGGAACCCTCGAGGTAGGGCTGGACGGCGGCGTCGTTGATCTCGCCGAACACGGGCCACATGATGAACATCGACAGGAACAGCGCGAGCCCCGCGAGGACCATGTTGGGCGGTACGGTCCCCGTGCCGAGCGCGTTGCGCGTCAGCGACAGCACCACGAAGATCTTCGTGAACGACGTCATCATGAGCAGCAGCGTCGGGGCCAGCGACAGCAGCGTGATGCCCACGAGCGTCACGAGCGACGACGACGGCTCACCGTTCGGGCCGTTGATCTCGACCGAGAAGCTGCTGCCCCCGTCAGGGGCGGTCGGGTCGACGGGAGCCGTCGGGGCAGTGGGATCGGTCGGGGCGGCGCTCGCGGACGGGGCGAGCAGCACGGTCGCCACGAGGACGAGCACGACGAGGAGCAGGGCCGCGGCCAGCGCCACGGCGCGGCGCGCCTCCTGGCGCGCCGGGACGACGACGGTCATCGCCTGGGCCCCCACACGGCACGGGCGGCCTGGCGCCAGGTGTCGACAGCCAGGAAGGAGCGCACCGCGGCCGGGTCCAGCCCCGCGGAGGTCACGCCCGACGGCGCAGCGGCCGCGGCGGTCACGGCCACCGTGCGTCCGGGCCGGGCCGGTGCGGCGACCGACGCGAGCGGAGTCTCGTCGAGCCAGACCTGCGCGGCCAGGACGGCCTCGTCGAACGACGGGCTCGTCGGGCGCCCGGCGAGGACGCCCGCGAGGACCGGGTCGGTCCCGTCCACCACGTCGGCTGGCGCTCCCTGCTCGACCGCCGCGTCCGCAGCCCCGCCCGACGGGGCGGCTGCGGTCCGGGGACCGGCCGCCGACTTCACCACGTTGAAGGGACCGAGGCGGCTCGCCGTCGCGTCGCGCACCGCATGCTTGGGGCCGGCGGGCGCGGCCGCCGTGGCCGTCGCGGGGGCCGGCCCCTGGTCGATCACCGTGACCGACGACTCGGTGACCCCGAGCAGGTAGCGGGTGCCGCCAGAGTCGAGGAGCACCGCGGCGCTCTTCTGGCTCAGCCCCTGGCGGGCGACGACGGTGAGCTGTGCGCCGCGTCCCCCGGGCGTCTGGCGCCTGCTCCGGTCGGCGACGCGGTACGACAGCCACAGCAGCCCCATGACGACCGCCAGGGAGAAGGCGACCCGCAGCACGGTGGTGACGTCCACGGGCTCAGTCGTCCGCGTCGAGGATCTTGGTGATCCGCACGCCGTAGTCGCCACCGTCGACGACCACGACCTCCCCCTTGGCGATGGTCCGGCCGTTGAGCTGCACGTCGGCGGGCGCGCCTGCCGAGCGGTCGAGCTCGACGACGGCGCCGGGTTCGAGGTTGAGCACCTCGCGCACGGGCATCCGCGTGTGCCCGACGACGACGGCGAGCCGCATCTCGACGTTGGAGATGCGCGCGAGCCGGCTGCCCGTCATGGCCTCGTCGGGCAGGCCGCGCAGGGTCTTGCGCGCGCGGACCACGAACCAGCCGGCCGTCGGCCCGCCGCCCGCGGAGAGCTCGAAGACGACGGCCTCCTCGTCCTCGAACAGCTCGGTCGCGTCGGCGACACGGACGTCGCCGAGCACACCGACGCCCGTCGTGGCGCCCGCTGCCTCGAGCGCCGGGCGCAGGAGGTCGGTCACGTCGAGGGTCGGGGTCTCGGACGCGTCGGCGAGGGAGGTCTCGTCGATGAGTGCGAGCGCCATGTCGGTCCCCGTGTCCCCGACGTACGAGGCGACGACCGCGGTCACGGCCTGGGGGCCGACCGGAGCGCCGCCCGAGAGCGCGGCGGAGAGAGGCGTGCTCGTGGGGACGAGCTCGACGAGCGCCCGTGCGGCCTCGACCGCGGCCTCGACGGCCGTGCGGTCGGCGGTGGTGGCGGTACTCATGCTTCAGTTCTCCTCGGTGGTGACGATGCGGCAGGCGAGGCGCGAGCCGGACGAGCCGACCGCGCCGCGTGCCAGGACGTGGCCGTCGACGATGACGTCGAGCGGGCGGGACCGGTTGTGCGGCAGGCGGACGACG
This sequence comes from Oerskovia sp. NPDC056781, assembly GCF_042789955.1. NCBI lineage: Bacteria > Bacillati > Actinomycetota > Actinomycetes > Micrococcales > Cellulomonadaceae > Oerskovia > Oerskovia sp. NPDC056781. The sequence goes on along the minus strand of NZ_JBHUAD010000063.1, from coordinate 3,115 downwards.
TCGCCGACGGCGAGCTCGACGACCTCGACCGGCGTCATGACCGCGCTCGACAGCTCGACGGTGACGTCGACCAGGGACCGGGCGAGGTGTCGCCGGGTGCGGGCGGCTGCGTCGGCCGGGTCGTCGGCCGGGTTGGCCTCGCCGAGGTGCGGCAGCAGAGCGGTCGCCGGCAGGGCGAGGGTCGCTGTGCACGGCCCGTCGCCGACGCGCAGGTTGAACTCCGCCACGATCATGAGCTCGGCGGTCGGCGCGGCCTGGACGAACTGGGAGTTGTGCTGGATCGAGCCGATCTTCAGCGGCGTCTCCAGGAGCCGGCCCATCGAGTGGCGCAGGTCGCGCAGCGTCTCGGTGACCAGCGAGGTGACGAGGGCGCGCTCGACGTCGGTGAACTTGCGGTCGATCGCCGGGATGTAGGGACCGGCGCCGAGCATGTGCGCGATCCACGTCAGGGCGTCGGTGTGCGGGAACTGCAGCACCGCCCGCGGGCTGACACCGTCGATCTCGCACACGACGACCGCGGTCGTGACCGGCAGGTCCGCCACGTAGTCGTCGTACGTGCGCATGGTCACCGCCGCCAGGCTCACCTGGGAGACGACCCGGACCCGTGCCGTGAGCTGCGTGCCCCACTGACGGGCGAAGCTCTCGAACGCCATCTCGAGGATGCGGTGGTGCTCACGCACGAGCGTCGTCGGGCGACGGAAGTCGTAGACCTCTACCTTGCGCCGTTCGGCGGGACCCTGGACCCTGACGGGTGTCGTCGTGCTCACGTCGGTCTCCTATGCAGGCAGGCGACGGAGAGCCTGCACGCCGACCGGACCGGCAGCGGCGGGCACCACCGATCACGCCCGGACCCGCCAGGAGGTGCCGTCGGAGTGTCAGCCGGTCTCGGCCGTGGCCTCTGCCGCGCCCGCGAGGGCCGCACGCTGCGCCGACTCCGCCGCCGGGACGTCCGCCGCGGTGAGCGTGCCACCGAGGACCTCGGGGATGAGCGCTCGCACGGCCTCGGGCTGCGCGGACAGGACCATGATGTCGACGCGCCGGTTGGCGGCCAGCGCCTCGGGGTGCGTCCCCCCGGCGAGCGGCCGGGCGGACCCGAACCCCACGGCGGCGATCCGGTGCTCGGTCAGGCCGCTGTGCTCGACGAGGTGGCGCAGGACCGACGTGGCGCGCGACGACGACAGCTCCCAGTTCGTGGGGAAGCGAGATCCCACGGTCGACTTGTAGTCGGCGTTCCCCTCGACCTGGATCTCGTAGGGCGTCGGAGCGAGCACGGGGCCGATGACCTGCAGGACCGAGCGCGCCTCCTCGGTGAGGTCGGCGCTGCCCGGCGAGAAGAACGTGTCGGCCGACACCAGGCGCACCGTGAGGCCGCGCTCGTCGATCTCGAACCTCACGGTCTCGGACATCCCGTAGGCGTCGAGGTCCTTCGCCATCGCGTCGCGCAGCCCGGTCAGGTCGGCGACCTCGGCCAGGGCCCGTTCGAGGTCGGTCTCGACGTCGGCAGGAGGTTCTGTGGCCGGGTTGTCGATGACCGCCTCCACGACGTCGGCGTCCTCGATCGTGCCGAAGCCTGCCGCGAGCGACGACTTGAGCTGCTGGTACTTGTCCTGGTCGACCGAGCTGATGGCGAACAGCACGATGAACAGGCACATGATGACCGTGACCATGTCCATGTAGGAGACCATCCAGCGGCCGCTGCCGCTCGTGTCGTGGCCTCCCCCGCCTCCACCGCCGCCGCCACCTCGCCGGCGCCGACCGTGCCCCGCCGAGCGGCCGCTCATCAGGCGGCCTTGCCCGTGGGCAGCGACCAGTCGGGGACCATGGTCTTGAGCCGCTCGTCGATGACGCGGGCTCGGGCGCCCGCCTGGATCGACATGTATCCCTCGAGGAGGACGTCGAGGCGCTGGATCTCGAGGTCGGAGATGCGCTTGAGCTTGGCGCCGATGGGCAGCCAGATGAAGTTCGCCGACAGGATGCCCCACAGCGTCGCGATGAACGCGGCGGCGATCATGTGGCCGAGCTGGGCCGGGTCCGACAGGTTCTCCAGCACGTGCGTCAGCGACACGACGGTGCCGACGATCCCGATCGTCGGGGCGTACCCGCCGATGGCGTTGTAGAAGTCGTAGGCGACGGCGTCCTCACGGCTCTTGGTCTCGATCCGCTCCTCGAGCAGGGTGCGGAGCTGGTCGGCGTCGGCACCGTCCGCCAAGGACTGGAGGGCGCTGCGCTGGAACGGGTCGTCGGTCTTCTGCGACTCCGCCTCGAGCGCGAGGAGACCTCCGTCGTTCTGCACGATCTCGGCGGCACGCACGACCTCCTCGATCGCGTCGGCCGGTCGGGCCGGCTTGCTCACGAACGCCCTCGGCAGCGCCTTGATCGCCTGGAGCGCGTCGCGCACCGTGCCCGACGCGACCGCGACGAGGATGCTGGCACCGAAGACGAGGATGATCGGCGCGGGCAGCAGGATCGACGTGATCTGGGCTCCCTCGAGGAGCACCATCGCGACGAGCGCACCGAACGCGAACAGGATGCCGATGATGGTTGCGGGATCCATGGGGCCTACTTCCTCGGGGTGGGGAGCGGGGTCACGGCGACCGGGGCCCGGTCGTCGGCCTCTGGATCGGGCCGGTCCGGCACGATGCCGAGCGGCGTGCGCTCACCGATGCTGGTCATGGACTGTGCGAGCAGCAGCACGCGGGCCTTGTGCTCCTCGACCAGTCGGATCACGTCCTCCATCGACTCGGTGACGATGTATCGAGAACCGTCGATCAAGGTGACCCGGGTGTCCGGGTTGGTCTCGACACGGGCCACGAGGTCCGCGTTGATCGCGATGCGCTCGGAGCTGAAGCGCGTGAGGACGATCACGGTTCCACCTTCGGGTCGGTTCGGTCGGAGGGGGCGAGGGCGACGAGCGAGGCCTCTCGGGGCGCGTTGCACCGCCGGTCGGCCGAGCCCCGCTGATCCGTACTCTCGGCAGCCCCCGTGCTCTCGTGAACGGGGAGGGTGGCTGAACAGTTCGGGCAGGTCGGGCAGGTCGGGCCGGTCGGGCAGGTCAGGCCTGGTCCCCCCGGGGGCCGGCGCACGACGGCGCCCCCGGGACGAACCGTCCCGGGGG
>NZ_JBHUAD010000062.1:0-18946 GCF_042789955.1 Oerskovia sp. NPDC056781 | reverse complement strand
CGTTCGGGTCGTCCCTCGACCCCGCGGAGCAGCCCGAACGTCACACTCGGCGACGAGGCGCGCCGCGCGCGAGGATGGACGGATGCACCTGACCGCGAAGCTCGGAGACCTCACGACCGTCGACGCCGACGTGGTCGTCAACGCCGCGAACTCGTCGCTGCTCGGGGGTGGTGGCGTGGACGGCGCGATCCACGCCGCGGCCGGGCCCCGGCTTCTCGACGCGTGCCGCGCGCTGCGGCGGACCACCCTGCCGGACGGGCTACCAGTCGGCCAGGCCGTCGCGACGCCCGGCTTCGACCTGCCGGCGCGGTGGGTCGTCCACACCGTCGGGCCGGACCGGCACCGGGGCCAGACCGACCCCACGCTCCTCGCCTCGTGCTTCACACGCTCGCTCGACGTCGCCGCGGACCTCGGTGCGACGTCGGTCGCGTTCCCCGCGGTGAGCGCGGGCGTCTACGGCTGGGACGGGGACGAGGTCGCACGCGTCGCGGTGGCAGCGGTCCGCGCGTGGGGCGCCGACGGCGACCGGGGAGTGGCGGACGTGCGCTTCGTGCTGTTCGGCGAACGGCTGCTCCGCGCCTTCGAGGAGGCCCTCGCCGCGGGCGACGCGCGCCCGATCGCGTAACACGCCGTCACGTCCTCCCGGAACGTGGACACCCCCTTGCCCCGGTCGGCGGCCACCGCCACCCTGTCGGCCATGCAGAACTTCCGCACGTCGCAGGTGTGTCCCTAGGGCGACGGCGCCGCGCTGCCCGGCGCCGGCCGTCGCCCTCGCCGCACCCACCCCGACGCCGGAACCCGGAGGACCTGCCATGCCCGCACACGAGACCCCCGTCCCACCCACCAGGGCGGAGGATGCCCCGACCGCCACGCCGCCCGTCGATCCCGGCGAGCCAAGCGCGGCCACGGCCACCCGGCCCGTGACCGTCGAGGCGGTCCGACGCATCCACGTCTCCGAGGACTGGCTGGCGACCGTCGTCGGCCTCGCGATCGTCGCCGTCGGCCTGCTGGGCCTGATCCCCGAAGGGCTGGTGCCCTGATGAGCGGCACGACCCCTGACGCGGGCACCGCCGTCCGCCCCGAGGCGTCCGTCGGCGACCCTGTCTCCACCGGGGCGACCGTCGGCGGGGTTCCCGCCGGCGGGGCGCCCCGGGCGACGCTCGAGGACTCGGTCGTCCAGGACGGGCGCTCACCGGGCGCTCTCTACCTGGTGGCGGGCCTCGTCGTCCTCCTGGGCCTCGCCTGGTCGGCCCGCTTCCTCGAGCAGGGCGTCCCGGAGTGGCTGGCCGGTACGCCGCTCGGCGGGATCGCGAAGTCCGTCGAGTACCCGGTGTACGCGATCGCGCTCGGACTCCTCGGCAACGCCGTGCTGTCGGTGACCGGCCTGCGGTCCCGGCTGGCCGCGGCCTTCCGCACCGAGTTCTTCATCAAGACCGGCCTCGTGCTGCTCGGTGCCACGGTGAACCTGTCGCTCGTCGTCTCGGCCGCCGGACCGGCCATCGCGCAGGCCGTGCTGCTCATCACGCTCGTCTTCGGGTTCACCTGGTGGCTCGGCGGGCGGCTCGGCATCGACGACAGGCTCCGGGCGCTGCTCGCGAGCGCGGTGTCGATCTGCGGGGTCAGCGCCGCGATCAGCGCTGCGGGCGCGGTCCAGGCCAAGAAGGAACAGCTCGCGTACGCGGCCAGCCTCGTCATCCTCTTCGCCCTGCCGTCGATCTTCGTCCTGCCTGCGCTGTCCGAGGCGCTGGGTCTGTCGCCCGCGGTCGCCGGGGCATGGATCGGCGGGAACATCGACACCACCGCCGCCGTGACGGCCGCGGGGGCGCTGGCCGGGGACGAGGCACTGCAGGTCGCCGCGATCGTCAAGACCACCCAGAACGCCCTGATCGGGGTCGTCGCCATCGCCCTCACGGCGTGGTTCGCGTTCCGGGTCGACCGGGTCGCGGGGGCCGCCGCTCCCCGGTGGAGCGAGCTGTGGACGCGCTTCCCGAAGTTCGTGCTCGGGTTCCTGCTCGCCTCGGTCGTGGCGACGACCTACGTGAGCGCGGTCGGAGCGGACGCCGCCGCACCCGACATCGCGATCCTGAAGTCGCTGAGCACGGTGTTCTTCATCGTCGCCTTCGTGTCGATCGGGCTGGAGTTCAACGTCACGGCCGTCCGGGAGGCCGGGTGGAAGCCGGTCGTGGTGTTCGGTTCGGCCGCGGTCTTCAACCTCGTGGTGGGGCTCGCGCTCGCGAGCGTCCTGTTCGCGAACCTGGAGGTCTGAACCGGGGACCCTCGCGGGCCGCCGGTGCTGCCGGCGCTCACCGGTGCCACCGTGGGAAGGCCCGTCGCGACCGTCGCGGCGGGCCTTTACCAACTTGTGATTTTCGAAGTATCAGATACTTGCTTTCCTCCCCCTCGCGGCCGTTGCTAGCGTCGACGGTGATTTATCTGATACTCGGAGTTGCACCAAGGTGATGGGCACTCCGCGGTCAGACCGGCAACGACGCCGGCCACGAGAGGACCCTCGCACATGACGAACCACGCCTTCCCGCGCCCTTCGCGCGCGCACTCAGCCCTGACCATCGGCGCCCTTGTCGTGCTGGCGCTCGCCGTCGTCGCGCTCGTCGCCTACCTGCTCGTCTTCAACGGCAAGGTCGCCGACGGCGCCACGCGCCTCGACGACGGAGCCACCCGCCTCGAAGCGGGCGCGGCCGAGCTCGCCGACGGCGCCCAACGCGCCGAGGAGGGCGCGGGCAGGCTCGCCGACGGGTCGAAGGACCTCGAAGACGGGGCCAAGAAGCTCTCGACGGGGGCGACGCAGGCCTCCAGCGGGGCGACCCAGCTCGCGGTCGGCAGCGTGACCGCGCTCGACGGTGCCGCCCAGCTCGCCGCCGGGGCCGACGAGCTCAACGCCGGAGCGGCCAGGCTCGCACCGGGGGCGGCCGACGCCTCGACAGGCGCGAACAAGCTGGCCGTCGGCGCACGGACGCTCAGCGGCAAGCTGGCCGCGGACCTTGCCCCCGGCGCGGCCAAGGTCGCCGACGGCGCCGCCCAGCTCCACGCCGGTTCCGGCGAGCTCAGCGGCAAGCTCGCCACCGAGCTCGCACCCGGCGCGGCAGACCTCGCACAGGGCGCGTCGAACCTCTCTGCCGGTGCGGCCGCCGCGTCCACGAAGAGCGGAGCGCTCGCCTCCGGAGCACGTGACGTCTCGGACGGCGCAACCGCCCTCGCGACCGGATCGGCTTCGGTCGCTGCCGGGGCGTCACAGGTTCAGGCCGGTGCCGGCGCACTGTCGGCGGGGATCGACAAGGCTGCGGGTGCGGCAGAGTCCCTGCGAGCCGGGGCCGCTGGTGTCTCCGCGGGGGCCGACGGCGTCCAGGCCGGGGCCGCGTCGCTCGCAGAGAACCTCACGGCTCTCGCCGCATCGGTGCCCGCCGACTCGCCCCTCAAGGCTCAGCTCGACCGGCTCGTCGGCGCCGCAGGAGACCTCTCCACGGGGGCGTCGTCGGTGAAGGGCGGGGCGGCGGCGCTGGCCCAGGGAACCGCCGACCTCCACGGCGGTTTCACGGCCGAGAAGGGGCTCGTGAACAGCGCTCGCGCACTGAGCACGGGTGCTGCTGGGCTGCAGTCGGGGAGCGCGGACCTGGACAAGGGAGCCCAGTCGCTCAAGGTCGGAGCCCAGAAGGTCGCGGACGGCTCCGCTCTGCTGTCCACCGGGTTGAGCGATCTCTCGAGCGGGGCAGCGCGGGTGAACGCGGGATCGCAGCGCGTCTCCGACGGCGCAGCCGCCGCAGCCACCGGCGCCACCACCCTCAACACCAAGCTCGGCGAACTCGCCCCCGGCGCCGCGAAGATCTCCGACGGCGCAGCCGCCGCAGCCACCGGCGCCACCACCCTCAGCACCAAGCTCGGCGAGCTCGCCCCCGGCGCGTCGAAGGTCTCGGCCGGCGCGCTGGCGGCGGCAGACGGTTCGGGAACTCTCTCGATCGGCGCCAAGGACCTCGCCGCGGGCAACGCCAAGCTCGCCACGGGCGCCAAGGACCTGTTCGCCGGGACGACCAAGCTCGAGGACGGGTCGCTCAATCTCCACACGGGCATCAACGCCCTGTCGAGCGGTGCGGCGACGCTCGCAGCGGGCAGCTCCGCGCTCGCCGAGGGCGCGGGCACCCTGCACGCCGGCACGACGACCCTCGCGGACGGCGCGAGCGAGCTCGCGAAGGGCAGCTCGACGCTGGCCGACGGTGCGGGCACGCTCGCGGACGGCACGGTCGAGATCTCGGACGGCACGACCAAGATGAAGTCGGACGTCGAGAACAGCCCGGCCGGCAAGCTCTCGCTCGGCATGTCGGCGATCGCGGGCGGGAGCCTGCTCGCCGGCGTCGTCGGGATCGGACTGGGGTTGCGCCGCCGGCTCACCATCTGACCGGCTGACCTGCGCGATCCCGCGCGGCGCCTCACAGTCGACGGTGACGCCGCGCTTCTCGAGGGTGGCGGGGCCGCGTCCATGACCTGGACGCGGCTCCCGCCGCCCTCGCTCTGCGTCCCCCGGGCTCGGCCCCGCAAAGGATGCCCGTCCGGCACCTACTTGCCAAGTAGGAAAGTAGATGCTTCGATGGGAACCATGAGCAACGACGCACTCTCCCCCACCGCCGCGACTCCCCGCGAGGCCGCCGCCGCACTCGACCTCGCGACCCGGAGCACCGCGGCGACCGCCGGCATCGGGCATCGCTGGGTCCGGAGCCTGCTCCTCGCCTGGGCGGCCATGACGATCACCGTCGTGCTGCTGGTCGGCCTCGGGGGAGTTCCCGGCATCATCGTCGGCTCCCTGATCGGCCCGCTCTTCGCGGGCACGGTCGCGATCTGGGCCGCCCGCCAGGGCATCCGGGCCCGCAGTCTGAACGGTCGCTACCTGCTCGCCGTCCTCCTCTGGGCCGTCCTCTACGGCGCGGCGCTCACCCTCGGCCTGCCCGGGCAGGCCGGCAACCTGGGCTACTGGCTCCCCGCAGCAGTGGCCACCGCCCTCCCGATGCTCGCCGCCGCCCTGTGGCCCCGCCGCGAGGAGCAGGTGCGATGACCGAGACCCATCCCCGCCATCGGCTCGACGACGTCATCCACTCCCCTGTCCGGCTCTCCGTCGTCGCGGCGCTCGCCGGGGTCGAGAAGGCGGACTTCAGGTCGTTGCGCGACGCGATCGAGGTGTCCGACTCGGCGCTCTCCAAGCAGCTCACGGTGCTCGAGGACGCCGGCTACGTCGAGATCACCAAGGACCGTGCGGGCCGCCGCCCGCGGACGTGGGCAGCCCTCACGCCTATCGGCCGGACCGCGCTCACCGCACACCTCCAGGCGTTGCGCGCGATCGCCGAGCAGCAGCTCCCAGCGGTCACCGACGCCTGATCCACAGGGGCTGTGGACATCCCCCTGGTCTGAGGATGCGAGCCGTGCACAGGCACTCCGTCAGGCCTTGACCCCACAGGGCGACCGCGCACACGCCACGCGTGGGTGCCGTGCGGAAGAGTGGGAGCCATGACCACGACCGAGGCCACCGACCAGCACGCCCCCGAGCCCACGGCGCCGCTCGCCGCACCGGCCGACTCACCCGCCGCGCCGCCCGCGGGCGCCCGCTGCTTCGGCGACGGCGACCCGCTCTACGAGGCGTACCACGACACCGAGTGGGGGGTCCCCGTCCACGGGGACGAGGCGCTGTTCGAGCGACTGGCGCTCGAGGCCTTCCAGTCGGGCCTCGCGTGGATCACGGTGCTGCGCAAGCGCCCCGCGTTCCGCGAGGCGTTCGCGGGCTTCGACCCGGAGGTCGTCGCGCAGTTCTCCGGGGAGGACGTCGAGCGCCTGCTCCAGGACGCCTCGATCATCCGCAACCGGATGAAGATCGAGGCCACCGTCTCCAACGCGCGCGCCCTGCTGGCACTGCACGAGCAGGGCAGGACGCTCGACGAGCTCGTCTGGTCGTTCGCACCGGGCGGGTCGCGCGCGCCCGACGGCGGCACTCCCCTCGATCGCCCACGTCCCGCGACCTTCGCGGACCTCGCGGCCAGCACCCCCGAGTCGGTCGCCCTGGCCAAGGCGCTCAAGAAGGAGGGCTTCCGCTTCATCGGCCCGACGACGGCCTACGCGGCGATGCAGGCGTGCGGGCTCGTGGACGACCACCTGGCGACGTGCCCGGTCGTGACCCGCGACTCTTTGCTATAGCAGAAGAGTTCCATCTCCTGAGACAGGATGCGATCATGAGGACCATGTCCTCGTACGTCAGCGTCCTCGACCTCTTCTCGGTCGGCATCGGACCCTCGAGCTCGCACACCGTCGGCCCCATGCGAGCGGGCACCACGTTCGCGCGCTCCCTCGACGAGCGGGGGACGCTCGACCAGGTCGCGGCGGTCAAGGTCGTGCTGTGCGGCTCGCTCGGCGCGACGGGGATCGGCCACGGGACACCGGACGCGGTCGTCGCAGGCCTGCGCGGCCTCGACCCCGAGACGTGCGACCCCGACGACGTCCCGGGGAGCTGGGAGCGCCTGGGCGACGGCCACGAGGTCCGGCTGCTCGGCCGCCGGGTCGTGACCATGGCGACCGCCGACGTCCGTCTCGCGCCGCTCACCCGGTTGCCCGGCCACCCCAACGGGATGCGATTCACGGCCTTCGACGCCGACGGAGGCGTCGTCACGGAACAGGTGTACTACTCGGTCGGCGGCGGATTCGTCCTCACGGAGCAGGAGCTCGAGGCCGCCGCCGCGAACGAGGAGGCCCAGCACGCGGCCGAGCTCGCGGGCGCACCGATCGACCCCGCGACCGAGCCCTCGGACGTCCCGCACCCGTTCGCCAACGCGGCCGAGCTCCTCGCGTCCTGCACGCTCGAAGGGCGCAGCATCGCCGAGACCGCGTGGGAGAACGAGGTGTCGCTGCGCCCCGCCGCGGAGGTCGGAGCGGGGCTCGACCGGATCTGGCGCACCATGAGCGAGTGCGTGGACGCGGGCCTCGACCGCCACGGCATGCTTCCGGGGAGGCTCAAGGTCCGGCGTCGGGCGCGGGCGCAGCGCGAGAAGCTCGAGGCCGCGGAGGCCGACGGCGCCTCCGACCTGTCGATCGAGTGGCTCCAGGCCTACGCCATGGCGGTCAACGAGGAGAACGCGGACGCGCGCCGCGTCGTCACGGCCCCCACCAACGGTGCGGCCGGGATCATCCCGGCCGTCGGTCGCCACTTCCTGCGCATCCACCCGGACCTCGCGGCCGACGAGGAGGCCACGCGCCAGACCATGCGCACCTACCTGCTCACCGCGGGCGCGATCGGCGCGCTGTACAAGCGCAACGCCTCGATCTCCGGCGCGGAGGCCGGGTGCCAGGGGGAGGTCGGCTCGGCGTGCTCGATGGCCGCCGGAGCCATCTGCGCGGTGCTCGGCGGCACCCCGGCTCAGGTCGAGAACGCCGCGGAGATCGCGATGGAGCACAACCTCGGCCTCACGTGCGACCCGGTGGGCGGCCTGGTCCAGGTCCCGTGCATCGAGCGCAACGCGATCGCGGCGTGCACCGCGGTCTCGGCCGCCAAGCTCGCCCTCCAGGGCGACGGCGCGCACGTCGTCTCGCTCGACACCGTGATCGAGACCATGCGCCAGACGGGCCTCGACATGTCGACCAAGTACAAGGAGACGTCGACGGGCGGCCTCGCGGTCAACGTCATCGAGTGCTGACGAGCGGTCCGTGTGATCGAGTGCTGACGAGCGGTCCGTGTGATCGAGTGCTGACGAGCGGTCCTGGCCCCCAGGAGCGGCGCGGACCGACGGCTGACATGATGTCGAGATGTCCGGCTCGTCCCCCGAGGCTGCTCCTGCCGCGTCGAGACCACGCGTCTCGCTGCGTGCTCTCGTCGCGCCCCTGACGTCCGGGGCCACGATCAGGGCGGGAGTGTTCCTGGTCGTCGGTGGGCTCGTCGCCGGAGCGTACGGGCTGCTGATCGAAGGGTTCGCGCAGATGTTCGCGGACCCGCGGACCGCGACCCCCACGACCGCGGCACTCGCCGTCGTGGCCATGGCGCTCGCCGCGGCGCCGCCCTTCCTCGCCCCCGTCCGGACCGTCGAGGTGCTCGCGGCGCGCACGCTGCTCGACGTCGACGTCCAGCCCCCGTCGGACCGACCCCGCCCCGCCGCTCGGTGGCGGGGTGCGGCGTGGTTCGCTCTCCATCTCGTGCTCGGCCTGGTCGTGGTCGTCTCGCTGCTGGTCGTCGTGCCGCTCGTGCTCGACCTCCTGCTCTCGGTGCTCGGCACGCGGTCCGTCGTCGAACCGGGTTGGCTGCCTACGTGGCTGGCCCCCCCGCCCGTGCGTCTCCTGCTCGCGTTGCTCGTCGTCGTCGCCCTGCCCTACGTCGTGGTCGGGGCACGGGCGGTGCTGCGCTCGGCGGCCCCGGTGCTGCTGGGCCCCGACCAGAGCGAGCGGATCGCCGAGCTCGAGGCGCAGACCGCACGTCTGGTCGCACGCAACCGCCTCGCGCAGGACGTGCACGACGGGGTGGGCCACGCCCTGACGATCACCGTGCTCCAGGCCGCGGCAGCGGCGCGGACCGTGGAGTCCGACCCTGTGGCCACCCGCCGATCGCTCGCAGCCATCGAGGAGACGGGACGCCACGCCATGGCAGAGCTCGACGACCTGCTGCGGCGCCTTCGCAGCCCCGGGTCGGCACCGCTGCCGGGGCGCGACCCGTCGCCCGAGGACGACGACCTCACGACCCTCGTCCGACGCGCCCGGGAGGCAGGGGTGGACGTCACGCTGGACCTCGTGGGGGACGTGGGGCGGGCGCCGGACGAGGTGGTCCGCGAGGTCTACCGAGTCGCCCAGGAGTCCCTCACCAACGCGCTGCGGCACGCACCGGGGGCTCCGGTCGCCGTCCGGGTCGTGCGCACCGCCGACCTCGGCATCGAGGTCCGGAACCCGTGGCCGGCTGGGCCGCGGATGGCGGACGAACGGCGTGGTCACGGCCTGGCGGGCATGCGCGAGCGCGTGACGGCTCTCGGCGGCACGCTCGTCGCGGGGCCCGACGGCGGAGCGTGGGTCGTGCGCGCGTCGTTGCCCGTCGTGGAGGACGAGCCGGAGACGCGGGAGGCGAGCTCGTGAGCCCGGACGGGCGCCCCCTCGCCGCGGGACACGACGTGGTGCGTGTCCTGGTCGTCGACGACGAGCCGCTCGTGCGGGCAGGCCTGCGCGTGATCCTCGGCGCCGAGCCTGACATCGAGGTGGTCGGAGAGGCCACCGACGGTGCCGAGGTGCCGGGAGCCGTCGCGGCGACCCGACCCGACGTCGTGCTCCTCGACGTCCGCATGCCGCGGGTCGACGGGATCGCTGCGACCCGGGCGATCGTTGCCCGCGACCCCGCTCCCCGGGTCCTCGTCATGACGACCTTCGAGCACGACGACCACGTCCTCGACGCGCTGCGTGCCGGCGCTCACGGCTTCCTCCTCAAGCGGGCGCGCCCGCAGGACCTGGCTCAGGCGGTGCGTGTCGTGGCGCTCGGGGAGTCGCTGCTCTTCCCCGACGCCGTCCGACGGCTCGCGACCGCACACCCCGCTCGCGGCGATGCCCTGCGCTCGGCCCGGCTCTCCGCGCGCGAGGGTGAGGTCCTGCGGCTCATGGCCGGCGGGAGGTCCAACCAGGAGATCGCGAACGAGCTGTTCCTCGGGGTCGAGACGGTCCGCACCCATGTGGGGAACCTGCTCGGCAAGCTCGGGGTCCGCGACCGGACGCAGGCCGTGGTCGCGGCCTACGAGTCGGGCTTCGTCCGCCCTGCCCTCTAGCGGGTGGCCCTCCCCCGCACGGGGGACCCCGCTCACCGTCGCGGGTGATCCGTGCCCGGCCACGGACGGCAAGCCTGGAGGGACAGCTCGCCGGAGACAGCCGGCGGCCCTCCCCGAGGAGCGACCGTGGAAGACATCGACATGACGGGCGGCACGACGACCACCGCTCGACCAGGTATCCAGGGCCGGCAGGTGGCCCGTTCCCCCGAGGGCACCGGGGCTCCGCCCACCCCAAACGACGGGCACCGACCGACGGCCCCGCGGTGGCCGCGCTGGGTCCCTCCGGTGACGATCGCGTGGTGGCTCGCCGGGGCCCTCACCGCCCTCGTCGCCGTCCTCACGGGGCGGAGCCTGCCCGTCGGGGCGTCGACGCCGGACGCTGCGGGGACGATCGTCGACTCCGTCCCGAGCAGCAGCCTGACCGCGGTCCTCGCGGCTCTCGGACTGGTCGGGGCAGCGCACGCCTCCTGGATGACGACTCGCGCCGACCGTCCGGCGACACGCAGGGTGCGCGCTGCGGCGGTCGCGGTCTCCGGGCTCGCCGCAGCCGTCGGCATCGTGTTCGCCGACACCAGCCTTCTCGCCCGGATGGGGTACCTCCCGGTGGTCCTCGTCCGGGCCCCGTTCGATCCGGCGCTCGCAGGGGCCGCGGCCCAGTACGTCGCGCCGGCGTTCCTGCTCCAGCTCGGCGTGCTCGTCGCCCTGGTCCTCCTCGCGGTCACGACCGCGCTCTTCGTCCGGCGCAGCAGCGGGGCGTGCGAGGTCTGCGGACGCCTCGACGCTCCGGCCGACCACCACGCACCGGCACCGGCCGGGGAGACCCGGGCGGCGCCGTCGGGCCTCGTGGCCTGGGGACGGCCTGCCGTGGTCGTCGCAGCGATCATCCCGTCCCTGTATGCCGTCACCCGGCTGATCTGGGTCCTGGGGTACCCGCTCGGGCTCGATCCCGAGATGTACGCGCAGGACGCGGGCGAGCTGGTCGCCCCCGCCGTGGGGCTCTCGCTCTTCGCCCTGGTCGGTGCGGTCCTGACGCTCGGCCTCGTGCAACGGTGGGGCGAGGTCTTCCCTCGCTGGATCCCGGGCCTCGCCGGACGACGCGTCCCGGTCGCGCTCGCGGTCGTTCCCGCCTCGGTCGTCACGGTCGCGATCCTTCCGGCCGCCCTCTCGATGATCAAGGGTCTGCTGGAGATGTCCCCGTCGGAGGTCCTCGGCAACTGGGCTGCGTTCGGTCCCGGCGTGCTCTGGCCCCTGTGGAGCGTGGCCCTCGGGGTCGCGACGGCCGCGTACGCGACCCGGCGCCGCGGCACGTGCCGGGTCTGCGGCCGCACCTCCTGACCAGCGGGTTCTTCCCGGTTCAGCCGATGAAGCCGGCCTCCGTGTGCCAAGGTGGGAGACCAGCACCTTCGACGAGCGGATCCCATGCACCAGACGCACCTCCCGTCCCCGACCCCTCCCGTGCAGCGGCTGCACCTCTCGGCCCGCCTCGAGGACCGCATCCGTGCGGCCGCGGTGAAGTTCCTGCGGTCCCGAGGCTGGACGCCGCGGATCGAGGCGTACGTCGGGTACGGCAACGAGGGGTCGGTGCGCGTGCTGGCGCGCGTGCTGCTGAGCCGCCCGCACCGCCGGACCGACCTGGTCTGGAACCGGCGCGGGTGGCGAAACTACCTCACGGTCTCCGCGCCGGGCGAGGTGGTGCGCGCGTCGGTCACGCGGACCGACGGGTCGGGCACGGAGGAGCGCCTGGTGACGGACCTGCCCGCCGACCGCGACGGGTACGTGGACGGCATGCTGGACGTCGTGCTCGCTCCGGGGTGGCACGACGTCCAGCTCGCCACGGCGAGCGGTGCGGTCGCGACGGCACGGGTCTTCGTGGTCGGGCCGGGGCGGCGCCTGGGCGTCATCAGCGACATCGACGACACCGTCATGATCACCATGGTCCCCAGCCTGCTGCGTGCGGTGTGGAACACGTTCGGTCTCCATGCGAGCGAGCGGCGCCCGGTGCCCGGAATGGCCGACCTGTACCAGGGCATCGCCTCTGTACATCCAGATGCTCCCTTCGTGTACCTGTCCAACGGCGCGTGGAACTCCGCGGGGAACCTGGAGCGCTTCCTCGACCGCAACGGCTTCCCGCCCGGGGCCCTTCTCCTGACCGACTGGGGGCCCACGGCCACGGGCTGGTTCCGCAGCGGCCAGGAGCACAAGGGCAACGCGATCGACCGGCTCGTGCGCGAGCTGCCCGACGTCGGCTGGCTGCTGCTCGGCGACGACGGCCAGCACGACCCCGAGATCTACGACGCGGCAGCGACGCGGCACCCGACGCACGTCGCCGCGATCGGCATCCGCCAGCTCAGCCCCGCGCAGAAGATCCTCGCCCACGAACCTCCCGCGCCGTCGTCGGGCAGGGCCGGGACCCTCCTCGGGACGGTCGCCGCGCCGGGGGCGCGCCGCACCCGGCGGCCACCGCACGGCGTCCCCACTGCCGCAGGACCCGACGGCGGGGCGCTCGCCCGCGCGCTCGGGCGCGCCCTGCGCTGAGCCTGGCCTGAAGCTGGTCTCCTGACGTCCGGGATGCCCCGTCCGTCACGAGATGTTTCGCTGGAGGCATGACCGACGACAAGGAGCGACCAGGCCCAGCAGGCGACCAGGACCCCACGGAACCGATCAGGCCCTCGTTCCCGGCGCCGGGCGGCATCACCGGCGGAAGCGTCCCACCCGCCGAACCCATCCCGAACGCGCCGGACCCGTTCTCCGCCACGGGAGCCGCGACGCCCCCCGGCGGACCCGGCGAGCCACCGCCCGGAGGTCCGGCCGAGCCCCCGGGAAACCGCGCCTGGTGGTGGGCGCTGGGCGGGCTGGTGCTCCTCGCGATCGTGGCGGTCGGTATCTGGCTCGCAACCCGTGGTGACGCGGACGGCGACGCCGCCGCCTCGCCCGCACCGACGCCGTCGGCCACCGTGAGCTCGCCGAGCCCCTCCGAGAAGCCCACCCCTGAGCCCACGACCACGACGACCCCGCCCTCCGCGGGCTGCGCCGCGACCGAGACCGGCACGCCGGCGGGCGCGAGCACGCACCAGATCGTCGACGTCGACGGCGACGGACGCCCCGACACCGCCTGGTTGACCGGGGGCGCCGACCGGACGTTCGGGATCACCACGGCGTCGGGAGCGACGTTCTCCGCTCCGGTGACCTCGGCGAGCCCCGTCCCGGCGAGCGCGATCGTCAACCTCGTCGCTGCGGGCGGCGGTGAGGCGCCGATCGCGCTCGTCGACGTGGGACGCGAGGTCCTGCTGTTCTCCGTCGCGGACTGCGCCGTGACCGTGACGCAGAACGCCCAGGGCCAGCCGTACACGTTCGACAAGGGGTTCAGCGGCTTCGGCACGGGAGTCGGGTGCACGGCCGTCGACGGCGTGCTGCACCTGGCCGGACTGAACGCGACCTCGGCCGACGGTACGACCTACACCGTCGAGCGGACGTTCGTCGACCTCGACCAGGCCGCACGGAAGGCCACGAACGGCCAGGCCGAGACCGTCGCCGAAGACGCTGCCGCGGCCGACCCCGTCGTCGTCACCGCGCAGGAGACGAGCTGCGGCGACCTCGTCGCGGGCGGCTCGGAACCGGGCGGGCCGGTCGAGCCGCAGGGCTGACACCTGTCGAGAACGGCCGAGAACGACGTGGGGGCCGTCATCCGGTGGATGACGGCCCCCAGCACGTTCTCGACGACCCGCGTTCCTCAGGCCTGCGGGGCCAGGGCCGCGATCATCGGGTCGTCCTTCTCGATCATGCCCATCTTCGCCGCACCACCCGGCGAACCCAGGTCGTCGAAGAACTCCACGTTCGCCCGGTAGTAGTCGCTCCACTCCGACGGCACGTCGTCCTCGTAGTAGATCGCCTCCACCGGACACACCGGCTCGCACGCACCACAGTCCACGCACTCGTCCGGATGGATGTACAACGACCGCTTGCCCTCGTAGATGCAGTCCACCGGACACTCCTCGATGCACGCCTTGTCCTTCACGTCCACACAAGGCTGAGCGATCACGTACGTCACGTCGGAGGTTCCTTTTCGTCGGGCCGGAGGGCTTCACCGGCTGCCTCCAGGCTATCGCTCCGGCGCGGCACGGGAACCCTGCTTCTCACCTGGCAATACGGCGACATCTCGCGGCTGACGGGCGGTCGAGGCCCTCGCGGCGCGCGCGGCGCCGGGCCTACAGGAGCCGTCGCGCGGCCGCCCAGCGCGTGAGCTCGTGCCGCGACGAGAGCTGGAGCTTGCGGAGGACCGACGACACGTGGGTCTCGACCGTCTTGACGGAGATGAAGAGCTCCGAGGCGACCTCGCGGTACGCGTACCCGCGCGCGATGAGGCGCATGACCTCCTGCTCCCGGGCCGAGAGCCGGTCAAGCTCGTCGTCGGCCACGGCCACGTCCGCCTGGCCGGTCCCGAAGGCGTCGAGCACGAAGCCTGCGAGGCGCGGCGAGAAGACGGCGTCACCGCTCGCGACCTGCACGACGGCCCCCGCCAGGTCGGGTCCGGAGATCGCCTTGGTCACGTAGCCCCGGGCACCCGCGCGGATCACCGCCACGACGTCCTCGGCCGCGTCGGACACGGACAGCGCGAGGAACCGGGTGGCCCCCAGGAGGTCCGAGCACCGCGTGATGACCTCTGCCCCACCGCCTCCGTTGCCTCCCGGGAGGTGCACGTCGAGCAGCACGACCGGTGGGCGCAGCGTGCGGATCGCCTCGACCGCGCCGTCGACGCTGTCGGCCTCCCCGACGATGTCGACCCGCCCGTCCAGGCTGGCCCGCACTCCCGCGCGGAACATGTGGTGGTCGTCGACGAGGACGACCGGGACCGGCGCCCCCGGGAGCGAGCTCTGCGGGGGGCTGGGGATGGTGGTCACGTTCGCTCCTGGGTCGTTCGGGCGGGCTGTCCGGGGCGCGGCAGGGGGACCGGCTCCGGGCCCTGCGCGGTCCGCGGCGACGGCCCCTCGTGCCCGGCCGGCGTCGCACCCGCGACGGGCTCCACAGGCATCCTAGGTCCGGTCGTCGTTCCCTCCGCGGTCTCGACGGCGGGCGGGGTGGCGCTCTCGGCGGCCCGGTGCACCTTGAGCCGCACCTCGGTGCCCCAGCCCGGCCGCGAGACGACCTCGGCGCTCCCGCCCTTGCGAGTGACGCGGCCGATGATCGACTCCCGCACACCGAAGCGGTCCTGGGCGATGTCCTTCATCTCGAACCCGTCCCCACGGTCGCGGACGAACACCTCGACGGCGTCGTCCGAGACCTCGAGGTAGACCGAGACGGGCGGGCGTCCGTGCGCCACGGCGTTGACGAGCGCCTCGCGCGTGGCCTGGAGGAGTGCGGTCGTCTCGTCGGTCGGGACGCAGTCCCCCACGACGACGACGTCGACGACCACGGCGGCCGTCCCCGCCGAGCCGCCGTCCCCGACGGTTCCCGCCGCGCTGACCCCGGCCGCGGCCGCAGCCCCCGCCGCGAGCCGCCAGCTCTGCCGGTCCTCGACCTCTCCGACGAGCGTCCGGAGCTCTGCTGCGAGCGATGTACCAGGAGCAGGACGGTCGTTGTACAACCACTCCCGCAGCTCGCGTTCCTGCGCACGCGCGAGCCGCGCGACCGTGTCGGCATCGGCAGCGCTCGACCGGATGAGGGCGAGGGTCTGGAGGACCGAGTCGTGCAGGTGCGCTGCGATGTCGGCCCGCTCGGCCTCCCGGGCCCGGGCGGCCCGCTCGTCGCCCAGCTCACGCACGAGACGCAGCCACCACGGGGCGAGCACGATCGCCGCGCCCGCGAGGACCGCCACCGACGCGACCGTCGCCCGGACCATGTCCGAGGCCGTGGAGTCCTGCCCCACCAGGAGCAGCACCCCCACGAGCACCAGGAAGAGGCCGCCCGCCAGCCGCACCACCCCGGCCGGGGTGCGTCCACCCGCTCTCGACAACCACCGACCCCGCTGCGCGGCGTCGAGCTGGGACCAGGCCAGTGCCGTGCCCGCGAGCGCGATGAGGACAGGCAGGACCCAGGAGACCTCGATGTTCACGCCGGCCCGCGACGCCAGGAGCACCGCCGCCCCGCTCAGCAGGACCACCCCGATCGCGACGTCACGCACCGGCAGCTTGCGCACCCGGCCCTGGAGCCGCGGAGCGATGCGGCGCAGAGACGCCGGACGCTCCTCGTCGGCCACCTGCGCCGGGTCGCCCGCGGGGACCGTGACCCAGAGGAAGACGTACAGCACGATGCCCGCGCCGCCCGCGAGCGCCATCAGCGCGAGCACGAGACGCACCGCGCCCACAGGAAGGTCGAGGTGCAGCGAGAGGCCACGGCACACCCCACCGACCCAGCGCCCCTGCTCGGGGCGCCGGAGAGGAAGTCTCCTGGCTGGTCGCTCTGTCGGTGTCACTCTCTGATGGTCACACGCCCGGGCCGTTCCACCGGCCGGAACGCCCCGTTCGTCCGCTCCCGAGGCGAAAGTTCAGGGTCGACCGTCCGGAGGATCAGGGTCGGATCAGGGGATCACCCGATACCCCTCGGACCGCCTCCCGGGCCAGGCTTGAGCCATGAGCACCGAGGACACCTCCCCAGAACCCCCGGCCGGGAGCTCCGCACCGACCGGAGCGCCCCAGCAGCACGCCGGGCCTCCCTCCGCGACGAGCACACCGGGCGGCCCCGGCCGGCCCGGAGCCGGGCCCGGACAGCCGGGGGCACCCGGCGGCACACCGAACCAGCCGCCCGGCCAGCCGAGCGCCCAGCCGGACGGCCAGTCCAGCGGCATGGAGGGCTTCTTCGACACCGTGCGCCGTATCGGCATCTCCCGGTCCGAGGACCGCTGGGTCGGGGGCGTCGCCGGCGGCGTCGCCGACCGGTTCGGGATCGACCCCCTGATCGTGCGCGGCATCCTCGTCGTCTCGGTCTTCCTCACGGGCGCCGGGCTCGTCCTGTACGGGCTCGCGTGGGCGCTGCTCCCCGAGGCACGGGACGGGCGCATCCACCTCCAGCAGGCGATCCGCGGCGACTTCGACGTGGCCATGCTCGGCGCCGCCGCCACCACCGTCGTGGGGCTGAGCTGGAACAACGGCTGGCTCTCCTGGTGGCACTTCGCCGGGCTCGAGTGGCTAAACGGCCTGCTGTGGACCGCGGCCGTGATCGTCGTGATCGTCCTGGTCGTCAACCGGCGCAGCGACTACCGCAGGTACGCGGCGAACCGGGCGAGCGCCCAGAGCGCCCAGCACCCGGGTGGCCCCGTGCCGCCGAGGCAGCCCTACCCCGCGCAGCCCTTCACCGGCGCCCCCGTCCCGCAGGGCCAGCCCCCGCAGGGCTGGCAGCAGCCTCGCCCGCCGTACGGAGCCCCTGGCCCTCAGCCCGCGCCCGGGGCGACGTACCCCGCGACCCCCGCGGCGCCGTCGGGCCCCGCGTACACCGCCTCCGCGCCGGTCCCGGCGCAGGGCTACCCCGCCCAACGCCCCGTCCCGCCCCAGGCCTACGCGGCCCAGCAGGCCGCCGCGCAGCAGGCTGCCCGTGCCCACGACCACGCCCGTCGCCGCGCCGAGCGCGAGACCGAGCGCCAGCGTCGCGCCGAGGAGCAGCGTGCCCGCGCGGCCCGGCGTCCGCGCGGCCCCGGGACCGCGGTCGTCGGGATCACGCTCGGCGTGAGCCTCCTGGGCGCCGCGGTCCTCATGCTCCTCGAGCGCCGCGACGTGATCGACGTGCCGTTCTTCTACACGTGGATCGGCGCGACGATCGTCCTGCTCGGGCTCGGCGTCATCGTCTCCGGCCTGCGCGGCCGGACGAGCGGCGCCCTCGGCGGGCTCGCGATCGTCGCCACGATCATCGCGCTGCCGATCGCCGGCCTGAACAGCGTCGACCGCTTCGACGCCGACCTCACGGCCCGCGTCTCGGACGCCACGTACACCGTGACCTCGGTCCAGGACGCCGAGAACGGCTTCGCCTTCACGTTCGGCAACCCGGTGGTCGACCTCAGCCAGCTCGACCTGAGCACCGTCGGGGAGGACCCGGTCGTCGTCCCGATCGACCTGAGCGCCGGGGACCTCACCGTGATCGTCCCCGCCGACACCCCCGTCGAGGCCGAGGTCCGCGTCCTCGCGGGCAACGCGACCTGGACGGTCGACGGCGAGCGCCGCTCCATCAACGGCGTCAACACCCGCCCGCACACCTTCGTCACCGACTCCGTCTCCGACGGCGCCGGCCCCGTGCTCCTGCTCGAGGTCGACGTCTCCGCCGGCGACGTGACCATCCGGGAGGAATCATGACCACCGAGAAGAACCCCTACGAGTCCGACGACGCGCGCGAGACCCAGGCCCTCCCGCCGGTCGACCCCACGATCGAGCTGCCCGTCACGTCGGGAGAGGCCAGCGGAGACGAGAGCGTCGAGGAGGACGTCGACGACGAGGCACCTGCGGAGGCGGCGTCGCACGACGGCAGCGACGAGGCGCTCCCCGAGACCGACACCGTGGCGGGTGACGACCCTGACGCGACGCAGGTCGTCGAGTCCGGCCCTGCGCACGAGGACGACCTGACGCACGAGGACGGCCTCGCGGACGAGATCTTCCGGGGCGAGCCGACCCAGGCGCTGCCGGTCGCCGACCCCACGCTCGTCCTGCCGGTCGCTCCCTCGACCCAGGCCCTGCCCACCCAGGCTCTGCCCAACCAGGCCCTGCCCGTCCACGCGTCGTCGGCCGGCGAGCCCGCCCCGACGCACACCCAGGCGTACCCGGTGCAGGACGCGCCGGTCGACCCCGAACCGGTCTCGGCCCCGTCGCCGACTCCCCCGGCGGCACCGGCTCCCGGGCCGACCCCCGCGGTCGACCCCGCCGCGCAGTGGAACGCCACGGCGCAGCAGAGGGCTCAGGTGCCGACCGACCCCGCTCTGGGCGACGACCCGCGCAACCGCGGGCTGCGGGTCGGGACGGTCGTGTGGGGATTCGTCATCGTGGCCGTCGGGGCCGGCATCCTCGCGCTGGCCCTCGGCGCGACGTACGACCTCGACCTCGCGCTCATCGCCCTGCTGAGCGTCGCGGGCCTGGTGCTCGTGGTGAGCTCGATCGTGTCGAGCAGCCGCCGCAGCGCCCGCGAGCGCGCGCGGCGCTGAGCCCGGCACGCCGGGTGCGGAAGAGGTGAGCACGACGG
Organism: Oerskovia sp. NPDC056781; assembly: GCF_042789955.1. Taxonomy (NCBI): domain Bacteria; kingdom Bacillati; phylum Actinomycetota; class Actinomycetes; order Micrococcales; family Cellulomonadaceae; genus Oerskovia; species Oerskovia sp. NPDC056781. The sequence continues at coordinate 20 of NZ_JBHUAD010000062.1, read as the reverse complement.
CGGCGCACCGGTCCACGGAC
>NZ_JBHUAD010000061.1:0-18992 GCF_042789955.1 Oerskovia sp. NPDC056781 | reverse complement strand
CCGGCGTACGGTCGGGGCCCACGGGTCGGTGCGCCGTGAAGGCGTCACGGGCAGGTGACGGTCTCGCCCTGCCACACGACGGTCTCGCCCGAGGGGACGTTCTGGCAGGTCTCGAGCAGGTCGTTGACGAGGGCTCCACCTGCGGTGAGGAAGATGATCCCACCGATGATCGAGGCGACGAGCAGCACGGCGCCCACGATGATGCCGGCGAGCGCGATGCCGTTCTTGTAGCCGGCCTTCTTGGACTTGCTCAGCGCGACGATGCTGAGGATCAGACCGATGAGCGACGTGCAGCCGAGGATCGACAGCACGAGCCCCACGATGCCGAGCGTCTTGCCGGGGTCGGTCGCCGGGGCCGCGGTGCCGTACCCCTGGGGGGCGGGCGCCTGCGGTGCGCCGTACTGGGGCGCCTGGGGTGCGCCGGGGGCCGGGGCGCCGTACTGGGGCGCCTGGGGTGCCTGGCCGGCTGCCGGGTCCTGGGGCGCGCCGTAGGGGTCGGGCGTGCTGGGCGGGGTCTGGTCAGAGTTGGACATGTCGCTCCTTGTGGACGGGCTGGGATCGGGCCCAAGTATGGCGTGCCTGGTGACCCCGGACAACGCTCGCCCGTGACGTGTCGGGAGCGACGTCGTCGGTCTCGCACCGGGCTGGCCGGATGTGAAGGTCTCGTGGCGTCGGCGATCTCGTCGTGGACAAACCTACGCTTGCGTAGGTTGTGCGGGTACTGTCGGTCACGTTCGCGACGAAACCACCCGTCGGATGTGCTGCCCCCGGGCGTCGCGTCTGTGACCACGAGAGGCCATCCCTTGACGCTCGACGCCACCGCTCCTGGCCGCGCACAGTCTCCGCGTGAACGCCAGGTCAGCGAGTTCACCGCTCTCACCCGGACCGTCCAGGAGCTCGGCCTCATGCGCCGTCGCTACGGGTACTACTGGACCAAGTTCTCCGTCCTGCTCGCCCTGCTCGCGGCGACCGGGGTCGCGTTCGTCCTCATCGGCGAGTCCTGGTGGCAGATGGGCATCGCAGCGCTGCTCGCGGTGCTCCTGACGCAGACGGCGTTCCTGGGGCACGACGCCGCGCACCGCCAGATCTTCCGTTCGGGCGGCTGGAACGACTGGGCGAGCTTGGTCGTCGCCAACCTCCTGGGCGGGCTGTCCTACGGCTGGTGGCAGCACAAGCACTCGCGCCACCACGCCAAGCCCAACACCCGCGGCGGCGACCCGGACATGATCAACGGTGTGCTCGTCTGGGAGACCGAGACCCTCACCGAGACCAAGAGCGGGCTGCGCGCGTGGTTCGCCGCACGCCAGGGGTACCTCTTCTTCCCCCTGCTGCTCCTCGAGGGCCTCAACCTGCACGTCTCGGGCATCAAGACCATCTTCGGCCGGGGGCCGGTCAAGCGTCGCACCGTGGAGATCGTGTTCGTCGTTCTCCGTCTCGGCGGCTACCTCGCAGCCGTCTTCCTGGTCCTGCCCGTGGGGATGGGCTTCGCCTTCCTCGGCGTCCAGCTCGGCCTGTTCGGGGTGCTCATGGGGGCGTCGTTCGCGCCGAACCACAAGGGCATGCCGACCGTCGCCCCGGACGTCAAGATCGACTTCCTGCGCCGTCAGGTGCTCATGTCCCGCAACATCACGGGTGGCCGCTGGGTGGACGTCGCGATGGGCGGCCTGAACTTCCAGATCGAGCACCACCTCTTCCCGAGCATGCCGCGTCCTTCGCTGCGCAAGGTCCGACCCATCGTCAAGGAGTTCTGCGCCGAGCGGGGCATCCTCTACACCGAGACGACCCTCGTGGACTCGTACCGGATCGTCGTCCGGTACCTGAACAGGGTCGGCCTCGCGGCGCGTGACCCGTTCCAGTGCCCCCTCACGGCGCAGTACCGTTCGGTACGCTGAGCCTGCGGGCGGTCGACTCCGACCGGCTCGCGACGGTATCGGGCGACGGAGCCCCACGGCGACGCGCCGACGACTCGGCGCGACACACGCAGTAGGGGATGATAGAGACGTGAATTCACGGAAGGCCCGATTTGTCCTGGTCACCACGTCGCTCGCGCTGACGACGTCCCTGCTGGCCGCGTGCGGCGGCGGCGACGTGCCGGGCGAGGGATCCGAGAACCCGACCCAGGACCTGCGTGCCGCGGCGGTGGACAAGATCGCCCCCGTGCTCGTCCTGACCTCGACCGATCCCGCGGAGCTCGCGCTCACGGCGAGCCAGTCGTTCTTCGAGCAGGCTCCCGTGGTGCTCCTGGCCGACGCGGACGACGAGAGCGCGCAGGGCGCAGCCGCGGCGGCGGCGCTCGATCTCCACGCGCCGGTCCTGCTCATGGGCGGGGCGATCGCCGACAGCGGGCTCGCCAAGGAGGTCGAGCGTCTCGGAGCGGTCACCGCCGTCGTCGTGACACCTGACCGAGCGCCGAACGTCGACGCGGCCGGGGTCGTCACCGCCGGGGCTGCTGCCGTGCCGGCGCTGTCGAGCGAGGACCTGGAGCAGGAGGCGAGGAAGTCCGTCGAGGCGATCGATCCCGCTCTCGACGCCGTCACGCTGGACGCGGGCGCTCTCGTCGCGACCGCGGACGGCGGGGCCGAGATCGACGAGAACGACCTGGCCGAGGTGCGTGACCAGCTTCCCGAGACAGCGTCGCCCCGACTTCTCACGGAGGTCCTGGCGCTGGTCGACGAGGCGCCCGGTCAGACGGCCGCCCTCGCGACGGCGCAGGCCGCCGGAGTGGTCCCGCTCGCGGTGGCCGGGGGCGACCCGCGGGCGACCAGCGCATCGGTCCAGGCCATGGCCAAGGCCAAGGCGCTGGCCGTCGTCGGCATCGGCGAGTCCTTCGGCACGGTCGACGACCTCACGGCGCGTGTGCGGGCGGCCGAGACGGGCGTGGAGCTCGTCGGGGGCGGGCAGCTCGTGTCCGAGGGCAAGAGGTTCGTGGTGCTGCCCTCGACCACCGTCCCGTCGACCCCGGCCAGGGTCGCCGAGATGATCGCGAAGGTGGCGGCTCGCGCCGAGCCGTACGTCGAGGTCGCGACGGTCGCGGGTGACGAGACGGTGACGGTCCCGACGGTGGAGCTCGTCGTGACCGAGGCCTCGGGCGCCGCGGGCAAGGACGGGAACTACTCGACCGAGCTCGCCGTGGAGGCCGTCAGGCCGGCCGTGCAGGCCGCGCTCGACGCGGGGCAGCAGGTGCTGCTCGAGATCCAGCCCGGCCGGGCGTCGTTCGTCGACCAGGTCGAGCGGTACGCGGACCTGCTCGCGCTGCCCGGGGTGGGCGTCTCGCTCGACCTCGATGCTCGCCGCGCGGGCGGCGCGGTGAAGAAGGACGGGGAGGTTCCCGCGGAGGAGATCAACGAGGTCGTCTCCTACCTGGCGGGCTTCGTGGAGGCGAAGACACTCCCGCAGAAGATGCTCGTCGTGCACGCCTCGACGCCGAGGTCGGTGACGAACCTCGGCGCTCTCGCCACGACCGACGACTCGGTCGTCGTCGTGGTGCACTCCGACGTCGCGGGCTCGTACGCCGCACGGAGCAAGGCCTGGGACGCGCTCACGGCCGGTGCGCCCGCGGCCCTGCGCTGGGGGCGGACAGACCTCGTGGGCGAGGTGACGCCCGAGCGGGCCGCGACCACGGAGCAGGTCGCCCCGGCGCCTCTCGTCGTCGTCGTCGAGTAGGTCGGGCGCGCAGCCCGGTCGCGTTCTTGTTCCCGTCGGCCGGGCCGGTTACGGTATGTCGGCCAGTACAGACGAATCGATTCGACAGGGTCGGGTCGAGACAACCACGACGACGAGGTCCCCGATGGTCGCCATCATTCCCCAGCCCCTGCAGGTCGACGCCCCGGCGGGGGGCGATGCGCTCCGGCTCGAAGGGGCCGTCGTCGTCGCCGGTCCCTCCGCCGTCGAGCAGCACGTCGCCGCGTACGCCGCCGAGCTCCTGACGCGTGCGGCGGGCACGCGGGTCACGGTCGCGGACTCCCGGCCCGACGATGCCCCCACGGTCGAGCTGCGTCTGGCCGAGGACGCGGGTCCCGCGGGGTCGACGAGTCCCGAGCGCCACACGCTCGAGGTGTCCGGCGAGGGGGCCGTGCTGACGGCAGCCCAGCCCGTCGGGCTGTTCGACGCCGTGCAAACCCTTCGCCAGCTCGTCACCGAGGGGGAGCGGGGCGCGGAGGTGAGCGCCGTCGTCGTGCACGACGCCCCCCGCTACGCGTGGCGCGGCCTCTCGTTCGACGTCGCCCGCAACTTCTTCCCGCTCGAGCAGCTCGAGCTCGTGATCGACGTCCTCGCGTCGTACAAGCTCAACGTCCTGCACCTGCACCTCACGGACGACCAGGGCTGGCGCATCGAGACGCCGTCGCGCCCCGAGCTCGCGAAGCTCTCGTCCGACACCTCGACGAGCGGCAGGGCCGGGGGGCACCTGAGCCTCGCGGACTTCCGCCGCCTGCAGGACTACGCCGCGGACCGCTTCGTGACCGTCGTCCCCGAGATCGACCTGCCCGGGCACACCAACGCCGCGACCGCGGTCTACGGCGAGCTGCGCGCCGACGGGCAGCGCACCGCCAAGTACGAGGGCATCGAGGTCGGGTTCTCGCAGCTCACGTACGACCTGCCCGCGACCGAGCCCTTCCTGCGGGACGTCCTCGCCGACATCGCCGCGATCACGGACGGCGACTACGTCCACGTCGGTGGCGACGAGGCGCTGACGCTCGGGGCCGAGGAGTACGCGAAGTTCATCGCGCTGCTCGAGGAGATCGTGCTCGGCACGGGCAAGAAGGTCATCGCCTGGCAGGAGGCCGCGCAGGCCGACACCCGGCCCGAGACCCTGGTCCAGTACTGGGACACGCGCACCGACGTCGCGCCCTTCCTGGCCGCGGCCGAGCGCGGTTCGCGCTTCATCATGTCGCCCGGCAACCACGCGTACCTCGACATGAAGTACACCGCCGAGTACCCCCTGGGGCAGGACTGGGCCGGGCTCATCGAGCTGCGTACGGCGTACGACTGGGATCCGGCCGAGATCATCCCCGGGCTGCCCGCCGACCAGGTCGAGGGCGTCGAGGCCGCGATCTGGACCGAGACCCTGTCGACCCAGGAGGAGCTGTTCGGCATGCTGCTGCCGCGGCTGTCCGCCGCGGCGGAGGTCGCCTGGACCGCCCCCGAGCGCAAGGACTGGGAGGACTACCGTCGCCGCGTCGTGAGCGAGGCCGCGACGTGGCGCCGCGAGGGCCTGCCGTTCCACGAGACGCCGCAGGTCGACTGGTCCTAGCAGCCCGCTCCGTGCCGAGCACGCGGCGGGCGCCCAGGATCCCCAGGACCCAGGCGCCCACCGCATGCTCGGTACCGGGGCCGACGGCCCGGCTAGATCCAGCTCGGCAGCCACATGTGCAGGCGCCAGAACCACTCGGGGACGTTCATGGCCGTCCAGATCGGGTAGAAGAAGATGCTCATCACCACGATCACGGTCATGAGCGCCGTCACTCCCCAGATCACCCAGCCCCTGGCCGAGGGAAGCCGTTCGGTCCGCTCCAGCAGGACCGTCACGACGTAGACGAGCGCGAGGACCACCCACGGGGTGAACACGATCGCGTAGAACGTGAAGATCGTGCGGTCCGGGTACGCGAACCAGGGGAGCCACCCGGCGACGAGGCCGCTGAGGACGGCCGTGGCCCGCCAGTCCTTGCGCCACACCAGGAGCACCACGGTCGCGACCACCGCGAGGGTCGCCGACCACCACAGGACCGGGTTGCCGAGCGACGTGACGACGCGCGCGCACTCGTCGTAGCCGCAGCCCGTCACGCCGTCGGACCCGTCGCGGTAGTAGAACGACGTCGGACGCCACTGGACGAGCCAGCCGACGGGCTTGGAAGCGTACGCGTGCTCGGCGCTGAGCCCGGTGTGGAAGTCCATCATCTTCTGGTGGTACGCCCACAGCGACCGCAACGACTCGGGGAGCCACTGCACGCCCTCGCCGGGGTGCTCTGCGGCCCAGCCCCGCATGTACGCGCTGGGCGAGCGGAACCACGAGAACCACGTGGCCAGGTAGGTGAGCGCCGCGGTGGGCAGCATGACCAGCGCGGCGGGGACGGCGTCGAGCAGGAGCGCGTCCTCCCACCACTGCTTGATCCCGACGGCACGGCGCGCGCTCGCGTCCCACAGCACCGACAGCAGCGCGAACACCGCGAGGAAGTACAGGCCGGACCACTTGACCCCGCACGCGAGGCCGAGCGAGACGGCCGCCGCGAATCGCCACCACCGCCACCCGAGCCACGGCCCGTACCGGCCGATCTCCTGGCCCGTGTCGAGGATCGCCCCCACCTTGTCGGCGAGTCGCCGCCTGGCCTGCTCCCGGTCCAGCAGGAGGAAGCCGAAAGCGACGAGCACCCAGAACATGAGGAAGTTGTCGAGCAGCCCCGTGCGCGAGTGCACGATCGCCATGCCGTCGATCGCCAGCAGCCCGCCCGCGAGGACGCCCATCGCGGTCGACGCGAACAGGCGGCGCGCGATCCGGGCCAGGAGGAACACGGCGAGCACGCCGACCACCGCGGTCGAGATGCGCCACGACCACGGGTTCTCGGCGCCCCCGAACAGCTGCATGCCGCCCGCGATCATCCACTTGCCCAGGGGAGGGTGCACCACGTAGTCGGGCAGGTTCAGGAACGTGTCGACGTTCCCCGCCTCGAACGCGGGATTGGGCTCGTCCGGCCACTTCGCCTCGAACCCGACCCGCAGCAGCGTGTACGCCTGCTTGACGTAGTACGTCTCGTCGAAGACCAGGGTGCCGGGGCGCCCCAGGTCCCACAGCCGCAGCACGCCGGCGAGCAGCGCGACGAGCCCGGGGCCGAGCCAGCCCCACAGCCGGTCCTTCGACGTCGCCCCGAGCGCGAGGCGGCGCGCGCCGAGCAGCGTCAGCAGCAGGCGGTCCCGGGCGGGCAGCGCCGGGTCCGGCGCCTCGACCGCCTCGGCCCGGGGTGTCGGGAACGGGTCGTCGGTCGCAGGGGAAGGGACGGCCGGCGTCGGGTCCGAGGAAGGCTGGGGCACGTCGGCCATCGTAGGACGTGGAACGCTAGGGGGTATGAGCACCGCCCGCCCCGCGCCCGCGCCCACTCCTGAGTCGTCCGTTCCCCTGCCCGACGGCGCCGCACCGGTCGGGGCTGCAGGGCACCTCGCCGAGGTGGGCGAGCAGGTGGGAGGCGAGGCGCCTGGGGCGAGCGACGTCGTCGGGCCGGAGGACGGGGCCTCCGCGGCGAGCGACCACGAGACCTCCCACGAGGGCCTGACCGCCGAGCGCGACGCCAAGGACGACGGGCACCTGGTCCTGGCCGCGACGCCCATCGGCAACGTCGAGGACGCGAGCCCGCGGCTGCGACGCCTCCTGACGGAGTCCGCGGTCGTCGCGGCCGAGGACACGCGCCGGCTGCACGCCCTCGCCGCGCGCATGGGCGTGTCGATCGGCGGCCGCGTCGTGAGCTATCACGAGCACAACGAGGTCGAGCGCGCCGACGAGCTGCTCGACGTCGTCGAGGGCGGTGGCACGGTCGTGATCGTGACCGACGCCGGCATGCCGTCCGTCTCGGACCCCGGCTACCGGGTCGTGACACGGGCCGTCGAGCGGGACCTGCCCATCACCTCGGCCCCCGGCCCCAGCGCCGTGCTGACCGCGCTCGCGCTGTCCGGCCTGCCGACCGACCGCTTCTGCTTCGAGGGCTTCCCGCCCCGCAAGCCCGGCGAGCGCGCCCGCACGTTCGAGGCCCTCGCGCGCGAACCCCGGACCATGGTCTTCTTCGAGGCCCCGCACCGCATCGACGACACGCTCGCCGCGATGGCCGAGGGCTTCGGGCCAGACCGCCCCGCGGCCGTGTGCCGCGAGCTGACCAAGACGTACGAGGAGGTGCTGCGCGGCACGCTCGGCGAGCTCGCGGCCGAGGCTGCCGACCGGCAGCTCCGAGGAGAGATCTGCGTCGTCGTGGCCGGGGCGCCGGCGCGCGAGGCCGTGTCCGTCGAGGAGCTCGTCGCGGAGGTCCTGGTCAGGGTCGGCGCCGGGGAGCGCCTCAAGGAGGCCGTCGCCGAGGTCGCGACCGCCGCGGGCGTACCCAAGCGCGACCTGTACGCGGCGGCGCTCGCGGTGCGCAAGGCCTGACGGGCTCACCGGCCGCCGGGTGGGGCTGCCGGGCAGGACGGAGCGTCGGCCCGTGGCCACGCTCGTCCTGGCGAGCATCATGCCTCGGTCGAGCGCACCAGCTCGACGCCCGCCGCCGCGAGCTCGACCCGGGCAGCCTCCCCGAGCTCGGCCGAGACCGGGACCGTGAGATCCGTCAGGACCCGGGTCGCGAGCCCCAGCGCGTGCGCGTCGAGCGCGGTCGCCCGGACGCAGTGCGACTCCGCGATCCCGACGACGTCGGCCGCGGCGACCCCCGCCTCCTGGAGGATCTGCGCGAGGGAGCGGCCCTCGCCGTCGACCCCCTCGAAGCCCGAGTACGCCGCCTGGTACTCGCCCTTCTTGACGCTCGCATCGGGCGCGAGGTCCGCGAGGGCCGGGTGCAGCTCGGCGTTCGGCGTGCCCGCGAGGCCGTGCGGCGGCCACGTGTCGACGAAGTCGGGAACCTCGGGGGCTGTCGCGAAGTGGTGGCCCGGATCGACGTGCCAGTCCTGGGTCGTCACGACGAGGTCGTAGCCCGCGCGGCGCTCGGCGGCGAAGACCGCGATGGCCTCGGCGACCGCGTTGCCGCCCTCGACCGCGAGCTCACCGCCCTCGCAGAACGTGGGCTGGACGTCGACGACGATCAGGGCACGGCCCGTGGCCGGGGTGTCGGTGCTGGTCATGGCACCACTCTGCCACCGCCCGGCGGGGCGGGGAACGCTCGGGGCCGGTACGGGTTCACGGGCGGGGTGCCGGGGTGCGGGCATCGGCGTCGGCGACAGCGGCGGGCGTTGGCGGCGCGCGTCGAGCCCGTCGTTCGTAGGCTGGGTCGAGATCCGCCGGCGGGCCTCGTCGGACGGTCCGAGCGAAGGAGCCCGAGGATGAGCACCACAGGCGCGACCGACCGCCCGAGCCCGACCGAGCACGCGACCGGGCCGGCGACCGCTCCCTCCGCCGGTCACGCGCCGGGGGAGCGGCCCATCGGGTACTGGCTCAAGCTCGTCGACCGGCTGATCGACCAGAGCTTCGACGACGTCTTCCTGCGCACCGGCCTCACCCGCCGCCACTGGCAGGTCCTCAACATGATCCGCGACGGCGTCTCCGACGCCACGACGGTCGACAGCGTCCTGTCGCCGTTCGCGCCCGCGGGCGGTGCCGGTGGTTCCCCGGGCCAGGCAGCCGGGGTGTCCGCCGAGATCTCCGACCTGCGGACCAGGGGCTGGATCGCGCAGGGAGGATCGGGCTGGGAGGTGACGGTCGCGGGCCAGCACGCCTACCACGACCTGCTCGACGCCGTCTCGATCACGCGTGAGCGGCTCGCCGAGGGCATCACGCGCGAGCAGTACGACCGGACGATCGCGACGCTCGAGCAGATGGCCCGCAACCTCGGATGGGCACCGGGGGCCTGAGAGCGGGGAACTGCGCGCGCGGCCCCGGCCGACCTCGGGGCCAGGCGGTCACGACGCTCGGACCGCCCTTGCGGGCGACGGCGCCGACGTGCACGGACCGCGTACCCTGACGGCGCGAGACGCGTCGCCCCGGGACCAGCCCTGCCCGACGGCGCCGCTCGCCCCCGCAGCCCGGGTGGCACCTACCGCCCAGGTGGCACCGTCGCCCACGAGACACCGAGGACCGACATGCTTCACGACGAGGCCCTTCGCGCCGCCCAGGACCCGGCAGCACCACCGACCGTGCTCGCCCAGGTCGCGGCCGAGCACCCCGACCTGCGCCCCCACGTCGCCGTGCACCCCGGCGCCTACCCCGGGCTGCTCTCCTGGCTCGCGGCCTGGGGCGACCCGGCCGTCGACGCGGCGCTCGCGGCCCGTGCGCAGGAGGAGGCCGCCGCACCCCGGTTCGCCTCGCCCTACGCACCACGCGCCGTCGCGGGTCCGTCGGAGGTGGGGCAGCCTTCCGCGCACCCCGCCTCGACGTACCCCGCTGCGCCGGCCCCGGGGACGACGTACCCGACCGCGCCATCGCGCGCCGCGACGTACCCGGGCGGGGCGGCCTACGCCGTCGGGCCGCAGGTCGCCGCGGTCGACGGGCCGCAGCCCTCCCACCCACGGCATCCGCGCGTGACCCTGCTCGCCGCGCTCGCCGGTCTGGTCCTGGTGCTCCTCGTGGCGCTCGTCGTGTTCCTGGCCACGACCGGCGGGACACCGTCCGCCGCACCCGCGTCCCCGGCTGAGCGGGGCCAGGGGGCTGGGCCCGGCACCTCGCCTGCGCCCGAGGACCAGGGCTCTGCGGACGCGCCCGCGAACGCGACGCCCGACCACGGCCTCGTCGCCGGGGCGGGCGACCCGGCGGCCCCGGTGACGATCGAGGTCTACGTCGACTACATGTGCCCCGTCTGCGGGCAGTTCGAGGAGATCAACGGCGCAGGGCTCGCAGCCCTGCGCGACGACGGGAGCGTCCGCGTGGTCGTCCATCCCGTCGCGATCCTCGACCGGTACTCGCAGGGCTCGCGGTACTCGACGCGCGCGGCCGCGTCGGCGGCCTTCGTGGCCGACCGCGCCCCCGACGCGTTCCAGGGCTTCCACGCCGGCCTCCTCGCGGGACAGCCGGAGGAGGGGACGGCAGGGCTGAGCGACGAGCAGATCGCGGACGTTGCCCGCGCGGCCGGAGTGCCCGCCGACGTCGCCGCCGAGATCGCTGACGGGGGTGCGTCGCGGTTCGCGGGCTGGGTCGCCGCGGCGACCGGCACCGCGACAGGCGACGCCGCGCTCGAAGGCCCACGGGGTTTCGGCACGCCGACCATCGTGATCGACGGCGAACGGTGGGAAGGGGACTGGACCGACCCGCAGGCGCTCCCGCAGGCGGTCGAGGGCGAGTCCGTCTGAACCCGTCGTCCGACCCTGCGGACCGGACGGCGCCCCAGCGCGGGGCAGGCGTACCCTGCCATGCATGCCACGCGAGATGGAGTTCCGCCGGATCCCCGGCCTGCCCCCGTACGTCTTCACGATCATCGACTCGCTCAAGCTCGAGGCACGCCGTGCCGGGCGCGACGTGATCGACCTGGGCTTCGGCAACCCCGACCTGCCGAGCCCGCAGGTCGCGGTCGACAAGCTCGCGGAGGCGGTCCACAACACGCGCAACCACCGCTACTCGGCGTCGCGCGGCATCCCCAAGCTGCGGCAGGCGGCGGCGGACATGTACCAGCGCAGGTTCGGCGTGACGCTCGACCCGGACACCGAGATCATCTCGACCATCGGCGCCAAGGAAGGGTTCAGCCACCTCATGTGGGTGCTGCTCCAGCCGGGCGACGCCGCGATCGTGCCGACGCCCAGCTACCCCATCCACATCTGGGGTCCGTACTTCGCGGGGGCCGACGCCCGCCAGGTCGCGATCGGTGACGGCACGGACGCGGCAGGGTACATCGACCGCGTGATGGAGTCGTGGGAGTACGGGTGGCCCAAGGCTCGCGTCGTGGTCCTGTCCTTCCCGCACAACCCGACCACGACGATCGCGACCAAGGAGGACTTGCAGCGCCTCGTCGACTGGGCGCGCGAGCGCGACGTGGTCCTGGTGCACGACCTCGCCTACGCCGACATGACGTTCGACGGCTGGCGCCCGCCGTCGATCATGGAGTGCGACGGGGCCAAGGAGGTCGCGGTCGAGCTCTACTCCATGACCAAGTCGTACTCGATGGCGGGCTGGCGCGTGGCGTTCCTCGTGGGACGCCCGGACGTCGTCGGGGCGCTCGCGAAGCTCAAGTCGTACCTCGACTACGGCACGTTCCAGCCCATCCAGATCGCAGCGACCGTGACGCTCAACGAGGCGCTCGACTTCCCGACCGAGGTCTCGGCGGTGTACGAGTCGCGCCGCAACACGCTGTGCGACGGGCTCGACCGCATCGGGTGGGACATCCACCGGCCGAAGGGCACCATGTTCGCGTGGGCGCGCATCCCCGAGCCGTACCGCGAGATGGGGTCGATCGAGTTCGCGACCCACGTGATCGAGAAGTGCGACGTCGCGGTCTCGCCCGGGGTCGGGTTCGGGCCCGGGGGCGACGGGTTCGTGCGGTTCGCCCTCATCGAGAACGAGCAGCGCACCGCGCAGGCGATCCGCAACCTCAAGAAGGGCCTGACGCGGCTGCAGTAGTGCGGCGGGCCTGCGACGATGGCTGAGACGAGGGCACCGGTCGGGTGCCGGACGGATGCCGGGAGGCGGCCATGCAGGTGTGGCGACGACCGCCGCGGGTGCTGGCCGTGGTCACGCTCCTGGTCCTGGCGGCGTGCTCGGGCGAGGCGTCCGACGCATCGAGTCCCACGGTGACACCACCACGAGAACCGTCCGGGACCGCGGCGCCGACGCCGAGTCCGGCGCCGGCCCCCACGGCGTCGTCGTCCGTCGTCCCGTCGGTCACCGCGACGGCGACGTCGCTGATCGACGACCTGCCCTCACCCTGGGGGCTCGCGGCGCTTCCCGACGAACGGGTGCTGAGCACCTCGCGCGACGAGGGCACGGTGAGCATCCTGGACCCGGGCGCCGGGACCGCTGTCCCGGTCACGGGCCCGGGGGCCGACGAGCTGACGTCCGGTACCGACCACGGGGGCGAGGGCGGACTGCTGGGGGTCGCGGTCTCGCCGACCTTCGCGACCGACGGCACGGTGGTGGTCTACCGGACGGGCGCGGACGGCAACTCGGTGCTGCGCGGGACCTTCGACCCGGGCGCGGCGGTGCTCGGCGAGCTGACGACGGTCGTGGACGACATCCCGAAGGCGAGCAACCACAACGGCGGCCAGGTCGCGTTCGGGCCGGACGGCTTCCTGTACGTCGCGACGGGTGACGCGACCGAGTCGGGGGCCGCGCAGGACCCGGACTCGCTCGCGGGCAAGATCCTGCGGGTCACGCTCGACGGCCAGGCGGCGCCGGGCAACCCGGGCGGCTCCCGGGTGTGGAGCCTCGGGCACCGCAACGTGCAGGGTCTGGGGTGGGACGCGACGGGTCGGATGTTCGCGAGCGAGTTCGGCCAGAACACCCTCGACGAGGTCAACGTGATCGTCCCGGGTGGCAACTACGGCTGGCCCGAGCGCGAGGGCACTCTCGGTGCCGCCACCGCCCCTGACGGGACGGCCTTCGTCGACCCGGTCGCGACCTGGCCCACGTCGGAGGCGAGCCCGAGCGGCCTCGCGGTCACGCGTGACGCCGTGTACGTCGCGGGGCTGCGCGGTGAGCGCCTGTGGCGCGTCCCGTTCGCGTGGGCCCCGGACCAGTCGCCCGACGGCGGAGGCTCGCCCTCGGCGTTCGGCGAGCCGCAGGCGTTGCTCACGGGGGAGTGGGGACGGCTGCGTGCCGTGGTCCCGTTCCCCTTCAAGGCCACGGACCCGGACCCGCCGTGGGCGCTGCTCGTGCTGACGAACGAGACCGACGGGCGGGGGAGCCCGTCCGCGGGCGACGACCACCTGCTGCGGGTCGGCCTCGCGAACGGCTGAGCGTGCGCGTCCCCGTCGGCGCGTGGGCACGTCACCCTCGGCGTGGTCCGCGGACGGCGGCACGGCAGCCGGGCCGAGCCAACTACGATGAGGACCATGCCTGACGCAGCCCCGGAGACCTTCTATCTCACGACCCCGATCTACTACGTGAACGACGCCCCGCACATCGGGCACGCGTACACGACGGTCGCGGCCGACGTCGTCACCCGCTGGCACCGCCAGCGCCAGGAGCCGGTCTGGTTCCTGACGGGGACGGACGAGCACGGTCAGAAGGTCATGCGCACGGCCGAGGCCAACGGCGTGACCCCCCAGGAGTGGGCGGACCGCCTGGTCGAGAGCTCGTGGAAGCCCGTCCTGCACACGCTCGACGCGCTCAACGACGACTTCATCCGTACGACCCAGCCGCGCCACACCGAGCGTGTACAGGCGTTCATCCAGGACCTGTACAACAAGGGCGAGATCTACGCGGGGTCGTACGAGGGCCCGTACTGCGTGGGCTGCGAGGAGTACAAGCTCCCGGGCGACCTGGTCGACGGCACGGGCGAGTACGAGGGCCAGAAGCTCTGCCCCATCCACGGCAAGCCCGTCGAGATGCTCTCCGAGCAGAACTACTTCTTCAAGATGAGCGCGTACCAGGACCGCCTGCTCGCGCTCTACGAGGCGCACCCGGAGTTCGTCCAGCCGGCCAGCGCCCGCAACGAGGTGCTCGCGTTCGTCAAGGGCGGCCTGCAGGACCTGTCGATCTCGCGCAACACGTTCGACTGGGGCATCCCCATCCCGTGGGACACCACGCACGTGCTCTACGTGTGGTTCGACGCGCTGCTCAACTACGCGACCGCCGTCGGGCTGGACAGCGACGACCCCGAGCAGCAGGCCAAGTTCGCAGCCACCTGGCCCGCGAGCGTGCACCTCGTCGGCAAGGACATCCTGCGCTTCCACGCGGTGATCTGGCCCGCGATGCTCATGGCCGCGGGACTGCCCCTGCCCAGGACGGTGTTCGCGCACGGCTGGCTCCTGGTCGGCGGCGAGAAGATGAGCAAGTCGAAGCTCACGGGCATCGCCCCGAGCCAGATCATCGACCACTTCGGGTCCGACGCGTTCCGCTACTACTTCATGCGCGCCATCGCGTTCGGCCAGGACGGGTCGTTCTCGTGGGAGGACCTCTCGGCCCGCTACAACGCGGAGCTCGCGAACGGCTTCGGCAACCTCGCGTCACGCGTCGCGGCCATGGTCGGCAAGTACTACGGGGGCGTGCTCCCGCAGGCGGGCCCCGCCGGGCCGGCCGAGCAGGCGCTCGAGCAGGTCGCCGCCCAGGCGGTCGCGGCTGCCGAGAAGGCGATCGACGCGCTCGCGATCCACGAGGCCATCAACGCGGTGTGGACGCTCGTCGACGCCACGAACCTGTACCTCACGGAGCAGGAGCCGTGGAAGGTCGCGAAGCTCGACGAGGAACGTGACGGCACGGCGCCCGACGCGGCCTGGATCCAGGAGGGCCGCCTCGCCACGATCCTCGTCACGGCCGCCGAGGCGCTGCGCTCGCTCGCCGTCCTGCTCCACCCGATCACCCCGAAGGCCGCCCAGGCGCTCTGGGAGTCGCTCGGCGCCGAGGCGCCGCTCGGCACGCTCGCGATCCAGCCGGTCGACGGCGCCGCGCGCTTCGGCGCGCTGCCTGCCGGCACCACGGTCACCAAGGGCGCGTCGCTGTTCCCGCGCCTCGAGGACCCGGTCGTCGAGGGCGCCTGACCGTGGCGCGCAGGCGCGAGCGCGGGTGGCCGCCCGCCCCCGAGGCGCTGCCGCTGCCCGTGGTCGACGACCACACGCACCTCGAGTCGATCGCGGGCGTCCTGCCCGACGTCGACGAGGAGGGGCGAGCGGTCCCCGTCCCGACGGTCGAGCAGCACCTCGAGGACGCGGCCCGGGCGGGTGTGGACCGGATGGTGCAGGTCGGCTGCGACCTGCCCTCCGCCCGGTTGACCGACGTCCTGGTACGTGAGCACCGGGCGCTCCTCGGCGCGATCGCGATCCACCCCAACGAGGCGACCCTGCACGCGGGCGTCACGGAGGTGGGCCCCGACGGACTGACCCCGACGCCCGAGGCGCGCCACGCCGTCGGGCTCGACGACGCGATCGCGGAGATCGCCGCGATCGCGCGCGGCAACGACCGCATCCGCGCGATCGGCGAGACGGGCATGGACCTGTTCCGCACGGGACCGCAGGGCGCGGCGGTCCAGCGAGAGTCGTTCCGGGCGCACGTCGCGCTCGCGAAGGAGCTCGGGCTCCCGCTCCAGATCCACGACCGGGACGCGCACGCCGAGGTCGTCGAGGTGCTCCTCGCGGACGGCGCCCCCGAACGGACCGTCTTCCACTGCTTCTCGGGCGACGTCGAGATGGCCCGGCTCTGCGCGGCGCAGGGGTGGTACCTGTCGTTCGCGGGCCCCGTGACGTTCGGCGCGAACGACGAGCTGCGTGCGGCCCTCGCGGCGGTGCCGCTCGCCCAGGTGCTCGTCGAGACCGACGCGCCCTACCTCACGCCGCACCCGTACCGCGGGCGTCCCAACGCCCCCTATCTGCTGCCGCACACGGTCCGCAAGGTCGCCGAGGTCACGGGCGTACCGCTCGTCGAGGTCTGCGCCCGGCTGAGCGCGACGGCCGAGCAGGTCTACGGCCCCTGGTGAGCCGTGGCCGTGGTGGCCCGTGCGCCGGCCGCGACGCGCCGGACGGACTTCCCCCGGAGGTCACGTATCCATTACGGTCTGCATGTCCGTGATGCCCGGTGCATCGCGGGCCGGGATGCGAGAAGAACGGATGGTTCACGTGGTCGGTCGCGCGGGCGCCCTCAGGGACTCCTTGACGGGCAGGCGGCGGATCGTCGCGCAGGCGGCGATCCTGGCGACCGTGGTGGGTGCGACCGGGGTCTTCGCGCTCGCACACAAGTCGGTGACGATCGACCTCGACGGCGAGGTCCGCACCGTGAGCGCCTACGGTTCCACGGTCGGCGAGCTGCTGGCGTTCCAGAAGATCGCGGTCAAGGACAGCGACCTCGTCGAGCCCGCCACCTCGGCCGCCGCGAGCGACGGAGGCACGATCGTCGTGCGGACCAGCCGCGAGGTCTCCCTCGAGGTCGACGGCGAGCCGCAGACCTTCGTGACGACCGCGAGCACGGTGGGCGAGCTCATCAGCGCCCTGGGCCCGCGCGCGGAGGGGGCCAAGACCTCGGCGTCGCGCTCCCAGTCGATCGGACGGGAGCAGATCCGCGTCTCGACTCTCAAGACCGTCCACGTCGCGGTCGACGGCGGGATCGTCTCGGCCACCACGGCGGAGGCCTCGGTCCAGGGTGTCCTCGACCACGCGGGGATCGTGCTGTCGGAGGGGGACGCGGTGTCGGTCCCGCTCGGCGCTGCGGCGGTCGACGGCATGCTCGTCCTGGTCACCCGTGCGGCGCAGGGGGCGGCGACGGTCACGGAGTCGCTGCCCTTCGCCACGGAAGAGGTCAAGGATCCCTATCTTCCCCAGGGGCAGCGCAACGTCAGGACCTCCGGCAAGGTCGGCGAGGCGGTCACGACCTACGAGATCCAGACGGTCGGAGGGGCCGAGGTCTCGCGGACCGTCCTCGAGCGCACGGTCACCCGCGAGCCGCGCACCGAGGTCGTCGTGGTCGGCACGCTCGACCCGTCGACGATCAAGGTCGACCCGGGATCCTCCAAGGCGATCGCCAAGTCCCTCGCCGCCCAGCGAGGGTGGGGGGACGACCAGTTCGCATGCCTCGACCTGCTCTGGATGAAGGAGAGCAAGTGGAACGCGACCGCGGAGAACCGGTCGAGCGGTGCCTACGGCATCCCGCAGGCTCTTCCCGGTTCCAAGATGGCCAGCGCGGGCGCCGACTGGCGGACCAACCCGGCGACCCAGATCACCTGGGGCCTGGGGTACATCGAGGGCCGCTACGGCACGCCGTGCGGGGCATGGAGCCACTCGCAGGCCAAGGGCTGGTACTGACGCCTCTCGGGCGCCGGTGCGCGAGCTCTCGTGCCCACGGTGATGTGTCGCCCGTCTCCGGGACCTGTGAAGGTTTCACCCGCGAAGCGCGTATCACGCCCCTGACATAGGCGGAGAAATGCGGACAGAAGCGCCCCGGGGTGCACGTCCCACGGTTGGCAGCGGATAACGGATCGGTTACGGTCAACTGTCGCGCGCTGCTGCCCGTCCTGTGTTCACCCGCTCATCGCCGGGTGCGTCTCCCGCTCATCACCGGGTGCCCAGGACCGGAGGGTGCGCGTCCTGCTGTGGTCCTGAGCATCGGGCCGTCGGCGGAAAACGACAGCCGGATCGGTCTTTCGGAACCAGCGGTGGGACGCCCTCGGGCGACCCGCTCCGACGCTCCTTCGAGCGCCGGGACCGCCGGTGGCGCCCCGCGCCGCCCGAACTCCGTGCCCGGGAGGCTCGACGACTGGACTCGAGTGAAGAACCCCCTGAACCGGACCGCACACGCGGCCAGCGCCACTGCCCCCGTTTCTTCGACTTCTGATGGTGTCGAGGCTGAGGCCTCCGCCACTTCCCCTGCTGTGCGGCGTCGCCGTTGGCCCTTGATCGCCGGTGCGACTGCTGTCGCGCTCGTGGCGACCGGTGCGGTCGCGTACGGTTCCGCGAAGAAGACCGTCGAGCTCGATGTCGATGGTGAGATCACCACGGTGAGCACGTTTGCCGGTTCGGTCGAGGGTCTCCTGGCCGAGGAGGGTGTGCGGGTCACCGACAAGGACCTGATCGCTCCTGCGGGTGATTCCGCGCTCAAGAACGGTGCTGACGTCGTGGTGCGTTATGGGCGTCAGGTGACCGTGCAGACCGATGGTCAGCAGAGCGACGTGTGGGTCACGGCTCTGGATGCCGACGAGGCGCTCGACACGCTCGCGGGTCGTGGTGCCGACGTGCGCCTGGTCGCCTCCCGCGCCGGTGCCGACGGGCGTGCTGCCCTGCCGCTGCGCCTCGACGCGAACGGGCCCGTGAGCGTGGTGGCCGACGGCCAGACCAAGACGGCCCCCGACGGGTCGATCGGCGTCAACTCGATCCTCGACCAGCAGGGTGTCGTGCTCGGCGAGCAGGACCGTGTGTCGGTCGCCCGCGACGAGACGGCCGACCCCGCGATCTCCCTCGTGGTGCAGCGCGTCGCCGTGAGCGACGTCCCCACGGTCACGCCGATCCCCTTCGAGACGGTCACCGAGCAGGACGCGAACCGCTTCGCGGACCAGGACCCGGTCGTCAAGCAGGAGGGCGTCGAGGGTGCCTCGACCAAGGTCGAGACCGTCACGACGGTCGACGGCGTCGAGGAGTCCCGCGTGCTGGTCTCGGACGGCGTCACGGCCGAGCCGGTCGCCAAGATCGTCGTGCAGGGCACCAAGGAGCGCCCGAAGGCGGCTCCGGCGCCCAAGGCCGCCCCCCAGGCC
>NZ_JBHUAD010000060.1:0-19315 GCF_042789955.1 Oerskovia sp. NPDC056781 | reverse complement strand
GGGCCCCCCGGGGGGCGGGGGGGCCCCGCACCGGTCTCAGAGACCGAGCACCGACGGAGCCGCCAGGCTCCACCTCTCCTGCCAGGGGCCGATCGGCTCCACGCCCGCCGCACGCAACGACTCGTGCCCGAGGACCGAGTAGGCAGGACGAGGAGCAGGACGCACGAACGAGGCGCTCGTCGTGGGACGGACGAGCTGCGGATCCATGCCTGCAGCGGCGACCGCCGCGGCGGCGAACTCGTACCAGCTCGTGCCGCCCTGGGACGTCGCGTGGTAGATCCCACCCGGGATCCTCGCATCGACCGCACGGACGACGAGGTCCGCGACGTCGACCGTCCAGGTGGGCTGACCGTACTGGTCGTCGACCACGTCGACCCCGCCCCGCTCGACCGCGAGCTTCACGATCGTGCGCGGGAAGCACGCACCGCCCGCGCCGTACAGGTACGCGGTGCGCAGGACCAGGTGCTGGGCACCGAGGCTCCGCACCGCCCACTCCCCGGCGGCCTTCGTCCGTCCGTAGGCCGTCGCGGGGTCCTGAGGGGCGTCGGCCGCGTACGGTGAGCGCGCCGACCCGTCGAACACGTAGTCGGTCGAGATGTGCACGAGCCGTGCGCCGACGTCCGTCGCGGAACGCGCCAGGTTCGCCGCACCCGTGGCGTTCACCGCGAACGCCTCGGCCTCTCGTTCCTCCGCCAGGTCGACGGCCGTCCATGCGGCGCAGTTCACGACCACGTCGGCCCCTTTGAGGCCGCTCGTGCACGCCCCGGGATCGGTGATGTCGAGATCGGCACGGTCGAGCGCCACGACCGACCGCCCGTCGGCGGTCAACCGTGACACGACGTCCTGACCGAGCATCCCGGCCGCGCCGATGACGATCCACTGCATGGAAGAACTCCTCGTCCTGGCCGGAGCCGGGGATGGATGGATGTGGGAGGGGTGGGACTCAGACCTGACCGGAGCGCTCGTACTTGGCCTCCGTGGCAGCCTTCACAGGACGCCACCACGCCTCGTTCTCGCGGTACCACGCGACCGTGGCTTCCAGCCCGGCACGGAAGTCCGTGTAGCGAGGCGTCCAGCCGAGCTCCGTCCGCAGGCGGCTCGAGTCGATCGCGTAGCGCAGGTCGTGACCAGGACGGTCGTTGACGTGGTCGAAGTCGTCAGCGGGGCGACCGAAGATCTCCAGCAGCGTCCGCACGACGTCCAGGTTGTTGACCTCGCCGTCCGCACCGATCAGGTACGTCTGGCCGATCTGGCCGCCGTCGATGATCGCCCACACCGCGGAGTTGTGGTCCTCGACGTGGATCCAGTCGCGCACGTTGAGGCCCGCGCCGTAGAGCTTGGGCCGTACACCGTCGATCAGGTTCGTGATCTGGCGCGGGATGAACTTCTCGACGTGCTGGTACGGACCGTAGTTGTTGGAGCAGTTCGAGATCGTCGCCTGCACTCCGAACGACCTCGCCCAGGCGCGCACCAGCATGTCGCTCGACGCCTTGGTGGACGAGTAGGGGGACGACGGGTTGTACGGGGTGCTCTCGGTGAAGCGCTCCGGGTCGTCCAGCTCGAGGTCGCCGTACACCTCGTCGGTCGAGATGTGGTGGTACCGCACGCCGTGCCGGCGCACCGCCTCGAGAAGCGTGTAGGTACCGATGACGTTGGTCTGCACGAACGGCCACGGGTCGTTGAGCGAGTTGTCGTTGTGCGACTCCGCGGCGAAGTGCACGACGAGGTCCGCGTCGGCGACGAGCGAGTCGACGAGCGCCGCGTCCGCGATGTCGCCCTCGACGAAGGTGATCGCGTCCGCGACCGAGCTCAGGGAGGACTTGTCCCCCGCGTAGGTGAGGGCGTCGAGGACCGTGACCTTGACGTCGGGACGCTCCCGGACCGTCAGGTGGACGAAGTTCGATCCGATGAAGCCGGCTCCGCCGGTGACGAGCAGACGCATAGGGGTGTTCCTCCTGGACGTGGTGTGGCCTGCAAGCCTACCGAACAGCAGCGGCCGCTCCGTGCGCCGGATCGACTGTCCTTCCGGGGAGGCAGGAATGAGTACGCTGTCCACCACCGACCGCGCCGTCGGCGTGGCCCGGCAGCACGACGCCCCGCGCAGATTCGTAAAAGGAGCCTGTGAATGTCATCGAAATACGAGTTCGACTTCGATCCAGCGGTCACCAACACGAGCCACGGGCTCGTCGTGGGGGTGATCCCGGCCGGGAGTCGGGTACTCGATGTCGGGTGCGCTGCCGGATACCTGGGCGACGCCCTGCAGGCGAAGAACTGCACCGTCCACGGTGTGGAGCTCGACGAGGAGGCGGCCGAGACCGCCCGGACCCGGTTGGCCTCGGTCGTGGTCGCCGACGCCGAGCTGCTCGACTACGAGGCCCAGTACGGCGCAGACGCCTTCGACGTCGTCGTCCTCGCCGACGTCCTCGAGCACACCCGCTCCCCCGAGCGGGTTCTCGAAGGCGCGCTCTCGGTCCTGACCGAGACCGGCACGCTCGTCATCTCGATCCCCAACGTGAGCCACGGCTCCCTCCGGCTGGGTCTGCTGCAAGGGCGATGGAACTACACGCCTCTCGGTCTGCTCGACGAGACCCATATCCGCTTCTTCACCTGGGACACCCTCCAGGATCTTCTCGTCGACGCCGGGCTGAGCATCACCGACGCCTGGATGACCACCGCCGACCCGCTCGCGACGGAGGTCGACATCGATCCCGCCGAGCTGCCCGACGGCGTCGTCGACTGGGTACGAGGACAGCCGCTCGCGCTCGGCTACCAGTTCGTCCTCGTCGTCCGACGGGCCGTCGCCGGCGAGACGCCGAAGCGTGTCGAGCCGGTACCCGCCGGGACCGCGGTCGTCCCTCCCGAGAGCCCGAGCCTCCTCTCGGCTCGGGAGGAGGCCGAGCAGCTTCGCCGTGCACTGACCGATCGCGACGACGAGCTGCGCACCGCGAAGGAGATCATCAGCCTCCAGGAGGTGACCGCGCTCCAGGACGTCCAGGCACTGCGCCGTTCGATCACCTGGCGGGTCGGGAACGGGGTGCTCGCACCCGCACGCCTCGTCGCGCGCGCCGCGCGTCGGCTGACGTCGACCAAGAGCTGAACCCGCCCGCACGGGTCGGGTTCGTGCTCCGGACGTCGGTGCCAGAACCCGACCTCGCAGGCAGGTCTAGGGGCGCGCGGCGAGGATCTGCTTGATCTTGCCGGCGTCGCCCCAGACCCCCGGCGAGTCGTACGCGCGGTCCGGGAACGCTCCGTACGCGAGCGTGATGTCGTAGCCGTGCCGAGCGATGTAGGCCTCGACCTCGTCGGCCAGGGACACCGGTTCCCCCGTGCAGCAGTTGATGATGCCTGTCACGTCTCGCTGGAGCGAGACCGCTGCGATCTGCTCGGCGAGCTCGCCCACCTCGATGAAGTCGTAGCGGTTCTTCCCGCTGGTAAAGGGGAACTCCTTCTGCCCCGCCTGTGCCGCCGCGGCGATCTTGCCGAAGATCGAGTTGCCCCGCTCGTCGTCGCCGTAGATGTAGTAGCAGCGCAACCACTGCACGGCGACGCCCTTGCCGTCGGTGACGACCCCCAGGCTCCGGCGCAGCGCATCCTTGGCTATCCCGTACAACGAGCGCGGGTTGGTCGGGGTCGACTCGTCGATCGCACCCTCGTGGTAGCCGACCTCGTGCATGGTCCCGAGAGCCACCAGGTGGGTCACACCGGCACCGATCGCGGCCTCGAAGAAGCGCAGGTGGTCAGGGAGACGACGGATGTGGACCGGGTCGTTGTGGACGAACCCCTTCTCCCACGCGAGGTGCAGCACGGTGTCGACCTCGCCGGCCCGTTCGAACAGCCGCTCCGGATCCGCGAAGATGTCGCCCTCGACGGGGATCACCCCCTTCGGGTACCTCGAGACGGCGTCGGCCGATCGATCCGCCGCCAGGACCGTGACGCCCGCACGCAGCAGGGCAGTCACCACGTGGGCGCCGATGTAGCCGTTCGCTCCTGTCACAAGTATCCGAGTCACGCAGCCATTCTGCCGCATCTCCGCCAGCGGCAGGACCAGCCTCCAGAACGCGGGGCCGGGGCACGGCACGATCGGGCCGCCCCCTCTCCAGGCGCCACAGCCCCTCCGCCGCGGCCCGGGCTAGTCGCCGAAGGGCGCGCCCAGGCCTCCCTGCGCTTCGAGACCTCGGCGGGCAGGCCGGGCACGAAGCCGCTCTCCCCGTGCGCGCCGCACCGCGTCCACCAGGGCACGGACCCGTGCGCGCAGAAGCTCTGGCCGCTCGTCGCGACGCAGGGCGTGAACCACAGGTGCCAGCGCCTGCCGCGCGAAGGCCTTCACCACGACGGGCAGCGGCGCGTAGCGCGCGAACACGAGGAGCGCGTTGCGGTTGTTGTAGTAGCGGAA
Organism: Oerskovia sp. NPDC056781; assembly: GCF_042789955.1. Classification (NCBI taxonomy): domain Bacteria; kingdom Bacillati; phylum Actinomycetota; class Actinomycetes; order Micrococcales; family Cellulomonadaceae; genus Oerskovia; species Oerskovia sp. NPDC056781. Next base: position 14,922 of record NZ_JBHUAD010000060.1, on the reverse strand, counting down.
CAGCGCGCTCGTCGAGTCCGAGCTCTGGGCGTGCCGGTGCCAGGCGACTGCCTCCCTCTCGAACAGGATCCGCCATCGCCCTGCACGGAGACGCCAGGACAGGTCCGTGTCCTCGTAGTAGAGGAAGAGGGAGTCGTCGAAGTGGCCCACCTGCTCGAGCGCCGTCGTCCGCAGGACCACGGCGCCACCGCAGAAGCCGAAGACCTCGGGCCGGGCGTCCAGACGCTCGAGGGGCGTGAGCCAGTCGCGGTCCGTGGCGGAGCCGGAACGAGAGACGACGTTGCCCGTCGAGTTGACCAGCCTGGTTCCGTCCGGCGCGGTGTCCTCCAGCAGGAGCAGAGCCGTCACCGCCCCGACGTCCTCGTTCCCAGGGGCCTCGAGCACGTCGATCATCCGACGAACAGCATCCCGGTCGAACCGTGCGTCGTTGTTGAGCAGCACCACGTACGGGGCCTCGAGATCCTCGAGCCCAGAGTTGACTCCCCCGGCAAAGCCCCGGTTCGTCGAGTTCTGCACGAGCCTCGCGTCCGGGAAGTCCCGACGCACGAGGTCGACCGAGCCGTCGTGGGAGTCGTTGTCGACGACGACTACCTCGAGAGCGCCCGGGGGAAGGTCCTGACGGACGAGCGAGTCCAGGCAGGTCGGCAAGAGGTCCTCACCGTTCCAGTTGACCACGACGGCCCGGACCAGAGGCGTGATCACGAGATCACCTCCCGATAGGCGGCGGTCGTGGCCGCGACCGCCGCGTCCCACGTGAAACGGGCGCTGTTCGCCAGACCCGCGGCCGACAGCTCGTCGTGCCGAGAGTCGGCGGCGAGCATCAACGCCTCGGCCAGCGCCCGGGTGTCGCCGGGATCGACCGCCAGTGCACTCGCTCCACAGATCTCCTCCATCGACGTCCCGCGCGACGTCACGACCGGCGTGCCGTGCGCCTGGGCTTCCAGGACGGGCAGGCCGAACCCCTCCCAGACCGACGGGAAGCAGAACGTCCGGGCACCGGCGTAGGCAGCCTGGAGGTCTTGCTGACTCAGCTTCCCCAGCCGGTGGACCCGGTCGCGACCCAGCGTGCCGACCGCGTGGTCGACCTCCTCGGCCGTCTCGCCCCACCCCTGGGGACCGACGAGGACGAGATCCAGGTCGGCGCCCTCCGACCGGAGCGCCCCGTATGCCCGGAGCAGCGCGGGGAGGTTCTTTCGCGGCTCGAGGGTGCCGACCCACAGGACATAGGGTCGCTCCAGGCCGTGACGTCGCCTGAAGGTGGCTACCTCGTCGTCCGACGTCGGCAGCGCAGTGACCCCGTGCGGGATCACGCGCACCCGGCTCCGCTCGATCCCCGCCGCCGTGCAGTCCTGAGCCGTCGCCTCGGACGGCACGATCACGACCGCGGCCTCGTCCCGGGTGAGCGCGAGCGCGTCCCGGAAGTAGGCCGCACCGTGCTTCGTGAAGTGCTCGGGCTCCCGCAGGAAGGCGAGGTCGTGCACCGTCACCACGAGGGGGGCCGACGCGGGCGGGACCGCCCAGGTCGTGGCGTGGACCAGGTCGGCCGTGCCCCAGCCGGGGACCCGTGGCGCACGGAGGCGGCGCCAGGACTCGTACAGGGCCCTGCGCGGCAGGCGCGACATGTCGACCCGCACCTCGGGAGCCAGACCCCTGCGGTCACCGACCGACCCACGGGCCCGGATACCGCGGGGCCGCACCTGACCCGCCGCCGCGAGGCCGTTGGCGAGCTCGCGGACGTAGGTGCCAGAGCCGCCCGGTACCGGCTGCCAGAGCTGTTCGACGACCAGGGCGACGTGCGGGCCGTCAGCTTGCGGCATCGACGACGTCGTCCCTGGGCGACGTGACCATCGGTCGCGGCGGCGTCAGCTTCTCGAAGTGGGAGCCGAACACCACGTAGCCGCCCGACTCCGTCCGCCCGGTGGGCACGACGGTGAAGGTCACACCCCGCAGCAGCCCGTCGACCAGGTGCGACGTCCCAGGCGCCTGGATCGACGCGGACAGGGTGTAGGTGTCGGGGCGCAGCGGAAGGCTGGGGATCACCACGTCGATCGATCCGTCACCGGGTTCGATGCTCTCGGGGACGTAGTCGGAGTCCTGGGCGTGATGCCCCCAGATGAGCCTGTCGTCGAGGGTCTGCACCGAGACCCCGAAGACCGGGCGCTCGATCCGCTCGGACGCCGAGTAGTGCAGCCGGATCCGGATCTCGTCGCCCGTCCGGCAGACGTGCGCGTCACGACCGTCCTCGTGGAGCCACTCCATCTGCGTGATCTTCGCCCCGCCGGACCCGATGCGCATGCCCCCGCCCTCGACCGGCTTCGCCAGGTGCGACGCCTCCGAGTAGCTCTCGATGACCTCGTTGACCGGCCCCGTACCCATCAGCCGACCGTGCGAGAGCCACGCGGCCTCGTCGCAGAAGTTGCGCATCTGCTCCAGGCCGTGGCTCACGACGACCACCGTCCGCCCCTCCCGACGGAAGTCGGCGAACTTGCCCATGCAGCGTTCCTGGAACTCCGCGTCACCGACGGCGAGGATCTCGTCGACGAGCAGGATCTCGGGCTCGACGTGGATCGACACCGCGAACCCGAGACGGACGTACATCCCGGAGGAGTAGTTCTTGACCGGCTGGTCGATGAAGTCGCCGATACCGGCGAAGTCCACGATGTCGCCGAACTTGCGGTCGACCTCCTGCCGGTTCATCCCGAGGATCGACCCGTTGAGGTAGACGTTCTCCCGTCCGGTCAGCTCGGGATGGAAACCCGAGCCGACCTCCAGCATCGCCGCCATGCGACCACGGCTGACGATGCTGCCCTTGTTCGGCGTGAGGATCTTCGCGATGCACTTGAGGAGGGTCGACTTGCCCGAACCGTTGTTGCCCAGGAGGCCGAAGGTCTTGCCCTCCGGGATCTCCAGATCGACGTCCCGCAGGGCCCAGAAGTCCTCGTACTTGGTCCGGTTGCGGTCGACGAACAACGACTTGAGCGACTGGCTCCTGTTCGTGTACATCCGGAACGTCTTCGAGACGTCGTTGACGGAGATGGCTGAGTTGCTCACAGTGCCTCCACGATCCGTGCGCTGTGCTTGCGGAACACCAGGATCCCGACAGCGAGCGCGAGAACCGCCCACGCGAGGCAGCCGAGCCACACTCCGAGCGACGGTGCAGAAAAGTCGTACAAGATGCTCCGATAGGCCTCGACGTAGAGCTGGGCAGGGTTGAGACGAGCGATCTGTGCGAGCGGGATCGGTTCGCCGTTGAGCTCCCAACCCTTCTCGTAGAGATCGTTCTGGACGCTCACCAGCAGCGTGAGCGGGAAGACGATCCCAGAGATGTAGAGCCAGATCTGGTTGAAGATCCCCCACAGGTACGACAGGTCACGGAAGTAGACCATGCCGAGCGAGAGCGTCAGACCGACCCCCGTCGCGAAGAGTCCCGTGAGCAGGACGACTCCGAGGAGCAACGGGACGAGCGGAAGCACCCCGGGTCCTCCGACCAGGAGGACCAGCACGATCAGGATGCCGATCTCGGGGAGGTGGTTGATCGTGTTCGCGACCATCTCCGCGACGAGCAGGACCCAGCGCGGGAAGTACACCTTCGTCAGCAGCGCCGTGTTCGAGGTCAGGGAGTTCATCCCCGACATGATGGACCCCGAGAGGTACCCCCAGGCGATGACCCCGATGGCGATCCACACCGCGAAGGAGGTGATCCCCGAGTTCGTCCCCGGCGCGACGCCAACGCCACCCCGCATCACCAGCCCGAACACGAGCGAGTAGATGGCGATCGAGGCCAACGGGTTGAGCAATGACCACAGACGGCCGAGGGCCGTCCGCTTGTACTGCGAGCCCAGCTGGCGTCGAGCGAGATTCCAGATCAAGCCGATCGTCAGCCGGAACTCCTCACTCCCCGTAGGTTCGGACGCCGTTCTCTCAGTACTGCTCACTGCCATCGATCCAATCGCACAGTAGGCCAATCCCACGTTCCACCGGCACGGCGGGACGCCATGCCAGGGCGGCCTGCGCCGCTTCAATGTCTGCCACGCCTGATCTCACGTCCCCGTCGCGAAACTCCCCGGTGACGTGGGGCGCAGGAGCGCCGTACCGGGCGGCGATCCAGGTCGCGAGCTGCATGATGCTCGTCCCGCTGCCTGACCCGATGTCGAACGGGTCGGCCGTGGAGCTGTCCAGTCCGGTTCCGGCGACGATCGCCGACGCGACGTCGTCGATGAAGACGAAGTCCCGGACGATCTCACCGTCCTCGTAGACCGGGATGGACTTCCCGGCCTTCGCGATCCGTGCGAAGAGCGGGACGATGCCGGTGTAAGGGTTGCTCAGCGACTGCCCCGGCCCGTAGACGTTCTGGAGCCGGAAGAGCACCGAGGCGACCCCCATGGACTGGCACCACGCCGCCACGAGGTTCTCCTGGCACAGTTTAGTCGAGCCGTAGATGCTCGACGGCGCCGGTCGCACGGTCCGCGAGCTGTGCGGGACGGGCTCGAGGCCAGGGAACTCCCACTGCCCGGACGTGAGCATCGCGTGGGAACGCTGTCCCGGATAGCTGATCCCACCGGTTCGCCGGTCCCGCCATGCCCCTTCGCCGTAGACCGCGCGTGACGAGGTCAGCACGATCGACCGCGGTCGCACGCCGCGGGTCGCCAGGGCATCGAGCATCCGCGTGGTGCCGACGACGTTGACGAGCCCGTGACGGCTCGCCTCGGTCAAGGACTGAGCGGTCCCCGTCTCAGCAGCCAGGTGCACGATCACGTCGGGCGTGACGTGATCGAGGAGGCGTTCCCAGTCGGAGGCCACGGTCACGTCCGCGCGAAAGAGCTCGACACGCTGGTCCAGCCCCGGAGGGCGTACCTGATCCTCATGGACCTGCGGATGCAGGTTGTCCAACGCGACCACCCGGTCGAAGCGGTCCGCGAGCGCGGTCGAGAGAGCGCAGCCGATGAATCCGGCTCCTCCGGTCACCACACACGTCGTCATCGATCCGTACTCCCTCCACACATGCCGTGCACGCCCATCCAGGGTCCTCTCACCGACGGATCAGTTGAGGATCGTGGGCGGCTGCAGGCTCAGATATCTCTCCGTCAGCTCGAAGACGACCAGGTCGGCGTCGGACTGGCGTGCTGCGTCGAGCACGTTGGCGCGCTGGCTCGGATCGTCCAGGAAGTGACGGATCTGGACGGTCGACTCGAACGAGCCTGCCCAGAAGGCCGACAGAGCAGTTCCCTGCGAGTCGCCGACGACGAGGGCCTTCTTGGCCATCTCGCCCCCGGTCGTGGTCACGGGAAGCTCGAGCAGGTCGACGCCGGCCGGCCAGACGAGGTCCGTCGTCGTCCCGTCGCCGGCAACCCTCGTGGTGGTCACGGGGCCGGGGTCGAGCGTCGGTACCGTCCAGTCGTCGCGAGGCGCGACGACACCCCACTCCGCGAACTCGTTCGGCGGGGCCTGAACGTCGACCCCGACGACGTCCGCGCTCGCGAGCCCGTCGTAGTCGGAGTCCGGGTACAGGTCCTGGAGGCACTCGCCGATCGACTGCCACGCCACCGACGCCCCGTACGGGGTCCAGTGGCTGTTGACGGCGCTGTAGACCCACTCGTCCTCGGCAGCGTCCTGCATGGCCCCTCGGACGTCCACGATCGGCAGGTCACCCGAGACGGCGAGCAGCTGGTCGAAGTGGGTCAGACCCCGCAGCGGCTGCGCCCAGTCGGGCAGCATCTCCGGGTAGACGGTTCCCGAGGAGGGGGCGACGACGACGAGGAGGTCGGTCCCCTCGCGGGCCAGCCCCGCACGCAGGTCTGCGAAGTAGTCACGCCACTGGTCACGCTGCTCGTCGAGCCACGGAGCCCGCCCGAGCATGTCGGAGAAGTTGTTGGCCTGCAGGTCCGACCAGAACATGAAGCCCTCGCGGCCGGGGACGCCAGGGAACGGGAGATTCGTGGTGTTGGCCGCGAAGACCGCCTCCGACTCGGGTGTCCTGGGGCCCGTCCAGATCGTCGGGTCCCCCGGGACGAGGTCGGAGCGGCAGGTGTCCGGGGTGCTCGCCGCCACGGCCGCCTCGGCGTCGAGCCATCCCTTGCTCGAGGCGAGTCCGAGTCCTGCCATGATCGCGGAGACCACGACGAGGGCCGTGAGCGGGATGTAGGAACGACGCGGCAGCAGCGCGGCACGCGGCCGCACCGTGGGCTGCACGGTCGGCGTCGGCTCTGGCAGCGGGGTGGGGTCTCCTGTGCCCTGCTGGGTGTCGCTCATGACTGTCCTTCTGCTGACTGCCGCTGCTTGCGCAGCCGACTGGCGTACGGCGTGGACGAGAAGTCCGGGTTGACGAGCTCCTCACGCAAGAACGTGGTGGCCGGTCTCATGAAGGTCAGCCCGCGGTCCAGCAGCCGTGGCGTCCAGTTCTTGAGGCTCATGGCCGGACTCTCGATCAGGTGCCAGGAGAGATAGGCGAGGACGTGCGTCGCCACGATCACCACGACGTGATAGACCAGCCAGCCGTGGTCCTGGAGGCCGAAGAACGCTCCGAGCGTCATCACGGGCCAGGCCGTGATGTATATCCCGTAGCTGAAGTCCCCGTGCTTCTCCCAGTTGGTGATCCTGCCGCGGACGGCGAACCACATGAGGAAGTAGAGGAAGCCGAACTGGCCGATGACGTTCCAGCCGCCGTAGGCGTACGTCAGCGCCCCGAAGGCGAGCGCACCGATCGCCAGGCGGTCGTCGACCGGGATGCTGTCACCGAACAGGGTGAACAGGACCCCGAAGCAGAACGGAGCGAGGAACATCAGGAGGAACGGGTCCGAGAAGATCGGGTTGACCGACCACAGGGTGCCGGCACCCGACCACTGCATCGCGTTGAGCACCAGGACCACGGCGCAGAAGATGCCGCCGATCATCCGGTTCGCCAGCGCACCGAAGAGTCCCAGCACGGCGACGACGATGTACGCCAGGAACTCGTAGCGCAGCGTCCAGGCCGAGCCGTTCCAGTCGTACCCCCCGTGGAGCTGCGAGTACGGGAGCTCGGCACCCATGCCGGCGATGTTGCGCTGCCCCAGGTCGAGCCACATGTTGTTGTAGAAGTAGGTGAGCGGGGACTCGAAGTTCACGCTCCAGTAGCCGGCGAGCGACCCCGTCGTGTGCCACCAGGCGATCGGCGCGAAGACGAGCACCACGAGCAGGAGCGTCGCCCAGAACGCGGGGAAGATGCGTAGGCATCGACGCCACAGGTAACGCCAGATGGTCGACGAGCCCATGCGCGAGCGCGCGATCAGGAACCCGCTGAAGAAGAAGAAGCCGGCGACGGCCACGCCGCCGATCGACTGCTCCGAGCTGATCTGGACGCCGAGGTCGTGACCGCCGTAGAAACCGGCGATCGGACCAGCGTGGCTGAAGATCACGAGGAACGCCATGAGCCAGCGCAGGAACCCGATGCTGTTCGCACGCGGGTCGAAGGACTCGACGAGCGAGAGCGGCCCGCCGTGGAGCCTCAGCTTGCGCGGGACGGAGAACACACCAGCAGTCACGTGAGGTCCTCGTCCGCTCGCTTCTCGGCCGTCGTGCCGCCCTTGATGCCCCGGACCACGGCGCCAGGAAGGCGACGGACGCCACGAGCACCCCTGTAGGCAGGGCGGAGGAAGTTGGCCGCGCGGGGGTGGCGCAGCGCGACGGAACGCTTGATCGCGACCAGGACGTTGGGCAGCCCGGTGATCGACACCAGGTACTCGTACTGCTCGGTGATGGTTCCAGGGAGGCGGGAGCTCAGGGTGCTGAGCTTGTACTCCAGGAAGTTGTAGTTGATCGCGGCGTTCGTGGTGTTCATCACCGAGTGAACAGTGTACTTCTCGGAGAGCGCCGCATAGCTGAACAGCCGCTCGACCACGTGCGCGAGCGATCCGTCCCCGTACTGGCCCTCCATGGGGAAGTCCGCCCAGCGGAAGCGGGCGTCGAGCAGCGGCCTCAGCGCCTCCGGCCGGAAGTAGAACATCGACCCGTAGGGCGACAGGGGCGTGTTCGCGTCGAAGGGAACGTCGATCCCGAGTCGCTTGGCGAGAGCTGCGGCCGGCTTCTTGTTGCTGTACCAGGCCTTGCCGAGCGTGGGATAGCCGATCTGCACGACCGGGGGGAACGCCATCCCGACGGACTCGTCGTCACCGAACAGGTCCAGGACGTTCTGGACGTACCCCGGGGAGCTGAGCAGGTTCTCCATGAGGTGACGCTTGAACCACTCCCCGACCGCGAACCCGTCCTGGGCGGACTTCTTGGAGTGGACCTTGAGCATCACGTCGTACTTGGGGTCCTGGAGGACGTCACGGAGACCGATCAGGAACGCGGTGATGTCACGACCGCGGTTCGACTCGAGGACCCGCACGTCGAACTGCTCGCGCCCCCGCGCGGCGAGCCGACGCTCGATGTACTCCTTCTTGATCGCGTCCGTCGTCGTGATGTACAGGTCGTACGGGACGGGCACGTTCTCGACCGAGTCCATCATCTCGTCGATCATCGACTCGTAGAAGACGTGCATCAGGACGGCCAGGGAGAGGTTCGCACCGCTCCCGGTCCCGGTCGGCACGTCGGGAAGGACGTGCGTGAGCGTCATGTTCGTCGACACGACCCGCGGCTCGGCGGTGTGCGAGATGTTCTGCCAGACGAACCTCAGCGGGTAGTCCGTCGACTTGACCTTCTCGATGACGTCCCGGCCGATGACGGCGTTGTCGTTCAGGTACAGCGGGTCCTGGAAGAACAGCCTGCGCTTGATGATCGGGCAGCGGTCGTTGAGCAGCAGCACCGGCAGGTCGATGGCCGGGTGCTTGCTGGGGTAGTTGCGCTCGGGGAACGCCACCATGCTGCCGAACCCGAGGCTCTCGAAGTGATGGGTGAAGCGGGCCTCGTGATGGTCGACCGAGTCGTTGTACGACTCGATGAGCGGCATCGTCGCCCAGTACTCACGGAACGCGTCGGTGTCGAAGAGCGAGCGACGGACGGCGATCCAGTGCGACTGGATGTGCGCGTGCATGGTCTTCTTCGCGGCGAACGGGTGGGGCGTCACCGATCCGTGGTCGGTCAGTCCCCAGAAGTCGACGTTCCAGGTCTCCGAGCGCTCGAAGACCTCGGCGAACGGGTAGATCGGACCGAAGAACGTGTAGTTCATGAGGATGAGCTCGTCGTACTCGCGCAGCCGCTCCGCACCGAAGCGCGCCAGGGCGTCCTGGTAGCCCCCGACGTCGTATCCGACGTTCTCACGCTCGACGATCTCGCTGACGAGAGGCGCTATGCGCGCACGCGAGTCGTCGTCCAGTGGGCCGTTGGACACGAAGACGATTGTCTCGACGCTGCGTCCCAGGTCCTCAAGACAGTATGGGATGTAGTCGTCCGCATGACCGTCGGCGGCCCAGAACAGGTAAAAAGCAACGCGCTTCAATCGATTCCTCCGTATCGCGAACTCGCTCGGCAGAGCCGCGCCGAGGACTGCACGATGCTACCCCACCCCTGGACTACGACCGGGTGGGCTCCAGGGCCTGCGGTGCGGTCGCGACCTCGGCCGGTGCGGCCGTCCCACCCGTCGCAGGGTCCGGCGTGATCTCGACGGCTTCCGGCCGCCGAGGACCGGCCAGGGCGATCAGGAAGGCCGCCACCGCGACCCCGTAGAGGACGACCGCGGGCACGAACCCGAGGTTCGACGACCAGGCGGGGTCCGTCGTCGCGTAGGGCCCGTCGATGCCGACCGCGTAGCGACGGGCCGTGCCGTAGAAGGCCAGCACGTGGGCGACGCCGAGCGCCGGGATCATGCCTCGGGCGATACGTTCCGCGACGGTGGTGCCCTCTCCCCCGCCCGGTGCGGAGATGAGCCATGCCGCCAGGAGAGGCAGGCCGATCGCGATCGGGAGCGTGTACCTGCCCTGCCAGACCAGCCCGGCGTCGGCTGCCCCGGGGAGCTGGATCAGCATCGGCCCGACGACGACGCCCACGAACAGCACGCACAGGGCGAGCTTGCCCGAGACCTGCCCGCGGCGCTGCAGCGCGTGTGCGGCCAGCATGCCGAGAGAGATGGTCCAGATGAGGAGGGTGAGCAGAGGAACAGGAGAGTCGAACCACCCCTGGTTGCCGATCATCTGCTCGTACTGCCTGCTCAGGGAGAGCACCATGTCGGTGACCGCCAGCACCCGGTCCTGGTACTGGGGCCAGATGCCCTCACCCGTCAGCAGCGTCCCGTAGCGCAGGGACCACAGGATGGCGGGCAGTGAGACGGCCGCCACGAAGGCGAAGGTCCCGAGGAGCAGCGGGCGTCGGTCCCGCCAGAGCGTACCGAGCTGGCCGCTGCCCAGGGCCGCGATCGCGACAATGACGATCGCCCAGAGCGGGGACAGCCCACGCACGTTGGCGAGTACCGCGAAGCTCACGGCCGCGATCGCGAACACGTGCTTCGGAGCCCGGCCGGCGGCACGGAACACGGCCCAGATCGACGCCCAGGCGGCAAAGGCCGCCGAGATCTCGAGCCCGTTGGGGTTGATGGTCCCGAAGAGGAACAGGGACATCGGGGTCAGCGCGGTGACCGCTCCCCACCGCACGACCCGGCTCGCACGGGTGGCCCGCAGCGCGATCAGCCCGGCGACGACGAAGATCGTGGACACCGCGCCGGACACCAGGCGCATGACCAGGATCCCCGGATCGGCAGGCAGGAGAGTGCTCGGCCAGCCGACGAGCAGGTAGTAGAGCGGCGGGTAGTGCCCCGCCGCGGTCTGGGCCTCGGCGAACGACGTGTGATCACTGGGCAACGCCGGCATGCACGAGGCGTCCTGGTCGGGGATCGCCACGTAGCAGCCCAGGTCGGCCACGGTCGCGTAGTCGGCGGGCACCTCGACCGTCGTCATCGCCCCCGGGATCATCCACGTCGTCGGCCGAGGACCGATGTCCCCGACGAGCTCCCCGTGAGCCACCGCCACCGCCTTGACGGCGTGGCTGGGCTCGTCCGGCGAGGACATCGCGGGGGTGGCGATCGCCCACAACGAACACATCGCGAAGAGCGCGGCCGAGACGACGAGCCAGCGCAGACCGTCCATCGGCCGACGCACCGAGTGTCGCGTCACGCCGCCACCTGCCGGGCGGACGCCGCCGCACACCTGAGCACGGCGCAGGTGTCGGTACGGTGCGCTGGGTTCTGCGACGCTTCGCCGAGGAGGGGGAACTTCATGGCGGCCACTATAGTCTGGGGCTGGTCCGCCTCCCGGGTGACCAGGAGAGGCCCGGCGCAGGGGCGCACGGCGAAAGGTGGCACGAAGCGATGACCGAGGTACAGCCGAGCGACGACGTCTCCGCCCCCCGGCAGGAGGCCTCGAAGGCTGATTCCATGCCTCGGCGCCTCGCGAGACACCCTCTGGTGAAGTACATCAGCATAGGGGGCCTATGTTTTGTCATCGATGCTGGCCTTCTCTGGTTCTGCACCGGCGTCCTGGGCTGGGACGTCTGGTTGGGAGCGACGATCGGGTACTGGACCGGGGTCCTGGTCAATTTCACGCTGAACCGCACGGTCATGGCGCGCGAGGGTGGCAACCTTCTGCGACAGACCACCCGCTACGGGATCCTGCTGGGGTTCAACTACCTGGTCACCCTCGCGTTCCTCCACCTGACAGCCATGCTCGGCATGCCGGTCGTGGCCGGCAAGACGGTCATCGTCGCGGCGAGCACGTGCTGGAACTACCTGCTCTACAGGTTCTGGATCTTCGTCTGATCGACCCGCGCGCCGGGGTGACGACCTGCCCTCGACGCGCCGTCCCGTGGTCGGCGACCTATCCTGCCAAGGAACGCCGCTCCCGCCTTCGTCTTGCCCGACCGGACGATCCATCGACGCCGGTGCACGTCCGGACGGACCGGGCTCCTCGATCGTCGCGAGCCGCCCACCGGACCCAGGAGGCGCGCCCATGACCATCAAGGCAGTGATCTCGACCACGGCACTCGTCCTCGTGCTGGGAGGCGTCGCGAGCGGGTGCTCGACCGGCGGACAGAGCCCGGAGGGGGCCGGCACCTCCTCCCCGACCACGGCGGAACCGAGCCCCACGCCCACGGACGACCCGGTCTCTCCGGGCCCCGGACCGTCCTCGCCCGCCCCGCCCGCCCCGTCCACCCCGTCCCCCTCGCCCACCTCCGCTCCGGCTCCCTCGACGTCCCCGGGCCCGGCCAAGCCGACGGTGGGAAGCATCGACGTCATGATCTCCAACTCGACCTGGGACCCCGCCGCGGGAGTGGTCGTGCGGGGGTTCGCCGACACCGTCGACACGGAGGCGACCTGCACGCTCGAGCTGTCCCTGTCCGGGGTCGTCCGGACCGTCACGTCCGAGGCCCTCGAAGGGCCGACGACGATGTCCTGCGGCGAGCTGATCGTGAGCTCCGCCGAGGTCTCCCCCGGTGACTGGACCGCGGTCCTCTCCTACGAGTCGACGACGGCGTGGGGAGCCTCTGCTCCCGTCGTGGTGACCGTGTCATGACCGGCCCGGGTCCGCGCTCCGGGCGCGCACGCTCCCTCCTGGCCGCTCTCACGTCGCTCGCGCTGGTGCTCACCGGTGCGCTGTTCTCCACGGCCCCGGCCTCCGCCGTCTCGGGCTCCGACTTCAACCCGGGCTTCATCATCTCCGACGCTGTGTTCTACGACTCGGGCGCGATGAGCACGAGTCAGATCCAGTCGTTCATCGAGACCAAGGGGGCCCGGTGCACACCCGCAGCGGGCAACACCTGTCTCAAGAGCTATCGCGAGTCGACCAACACGATCCCTGGTGACAGCTACTGCGCGGCCTACCAGGGCGCACCGTCGGAGACCGCGGCGCAGATCATCGCGAAGGTGTCGGTCGCCTGCAAGATCAACCCCCAGGTTCTCCTGGTCACCCTGCAGAAGGAGCAGGGGCTCGTCACGTCGACCGCCGGGAAGCCGGCGGCGACGTTCCGCCGTGCTCTCGGCTACGGGTGCCCGGACAACGCAGGGGGCTGGTGCGACCCGAGCTACTCGGGCTTCTTCATCCAGATGCAGCGCGCAGCCCGTCAGTTCCAGCTCTACAAGGCCCGGCCCACCAGCTACTCCTACGTCGCGGGCCGGACGAACACGATCCTCTACCACCCGAACACCGCGTGCGGGACGACCCAGGTCTACATCCAGAACCAGGCCACCGCGGCGCTCTACAACTACACCCCCTACGTGCCGAACGCGGCGGCTCTCGCCGCGGGGTACGGCACGGGGAACTCGTGCTCGAGCTACGGGAACCGCAACTTCTTCCTGTACTTCGGCGACTGGTTCGGCTCCTCCGGGTTCGTCATCTCCCCGTACATCTGGAACTGGTACCAGGTGGCGAGCAACAGGGCCGCGGCCGGCGACCCGACCACGGCGGCATCGGTGGTCGCGGGCGGGGTCAGGCAGGGCTTCCAGGGCGGCTCGGTGTACATGTCCGGGTTGTTCGGGGTCCAGATGGTGCCCGCGGGGCTGCTCGACCTCTACTACAACACCCTGGGCGGGCCGGCCGGAGTGCTGGGGTTCCCCACCGGCTCCCACTCCGGTCCCGCCGGCGGGCTCTCGCAGCCGTTCCAGAACGGGACGATGTTCATCTCCGGCGCGACGGGGTTCACGTTCGTCTCAGGATGGATGCTCGACGTCTACACCTCGAACGGCGGACCGGCCGGTGCGCTGGGCTTCCCGACGAGCCCGGGCTCCGTCGTCGCCGGTGGGCTGACGCAGTCGTTCCAGGGGGGGACGGTCTGGATCTCCGGCTCCGCAGGCGTGCACACCCTCCCGCCCGCCGTGCAGACCGCCTACGTCGCCGCCGGCGGCCCCGCCGGCCCGCTCGGCTTCCCCACGGGTCGGACGACCTCGGACGGGGTCGAGGTCCACCTGTTCCAGCACGGTGCGATCTACGGCTACGGCGGCGGCTACCACCCGGTGTCCGGGTGGATGTACGACCTCTACCGGGCCAACGGCGGGACCAAGAACCCGTGGGGTCTCCCTGTGGGGGGCCAACGGGTCGAGGCAGGTGGCATCGTCCAGACGTTCGAGCGCGGCACGGTCTACATCGCCGGTTCGACGGGCGTCCAGACGGTCCCGACGGTGATCCAGACCGTGTACGCGTCGACCAAGGGACCGGCAGGCCCTCTCGGCTTCCCGACGGGCCCCGCGACGACCGCGAACCCCGTCACCTACCAGCCCTTCCAGTCCGGGGTGCTCTACACCGACGGGAAGTCGGGCGGGTACGTCGCGCGGGGGATGATGGCCGACGTCTACGCCTCACGTGGTGGCTACAAGGGGTCGCTGGGCCTCCCCACGGGCAACACGAGCTTCGTCGGAGGGGGGATCGTCCAGGCGTTCACGAGCGCCACGGTGTACGTCTCCGGCTCGGGCGGCATCCAGAGCAACCCGAACGGAGGCCTGGCCGAGATGTACTTCCGGTCCCTCGGCGGTCCGACCGGGACCCTCGGGTGGCCCGCGGGTCCTGAGCGCGGCGTCGCGGGCGGCATCGTCCAGCCGTACACGAAGGGCACGATGTACATCTCCGGCTCGACGGGGTTCAACTACTCGTCGGGTTGGATGGGTGACGTCTACCGGGACCGCGGAGGCCCTGCGGGCTCTCTCGGGTTCCCGACGAGCAGCCCACGCGTCGAGGCGGGTGCGATCGTCCAGTCCTTCCAGACCGGGACGATCTACATCGCGGGAACGACGGGGATCCAGACCGTCCCCACGGTCGTCCAGGCGGCGTTCGTCGCGAACGGTGGTCCTGCTGGTCGCCTCGGGTTCCCTGTCGCCGCGGCGGTCGTCTCGGCGTCCGGGACCTCCCAGCGGTTCCAGAACGGGACCATCACGGTGTCGTCGGCCGGGGCCGTCACGGTCACGCCGGGGTAGGTTCCGGCGAGGCCCCGAGCCTCGGCACAGGCCGGACGGCGGCGCGGCCGGCCCGGTTC
>NZ_JBHUAD010000059.1:0-19593 GCF_042789955.1 Oerskovia sp. NPDC056781 | reverse complement strand
CCCCCATGGACGCCCCGGCGGGCCCGCCCGCCGGGGCGTTGGCACGCCCGGCGGCTTCCGCACGCCCGGCTTCCGCACACCTGGCGGCTTCCGTACGACGGGCCCGACGGCGGACCAGCAGGTCAGAGGCCCAGGTGCTCGAGCCAGGCGAGGGCCGAGACGGCCTGGCCCAGGGCCACCGTGGGGCGGCACGGGTCGGACACCGGGGCAGGCTTGCGCGTGACGTCCATGCTGAAGCCCGCGAACCCGCCGACGATGGACCGGAGGTCACCGGGGTGCACCTCGGCGCCGAGCGGGTGGTCGTCGAACACGGCCGTGAGCCAGGCTCCCGCTCGCTCGGCGTCGTCCCACGTCACGACGGGCGTGCCGCCGTCGTCCGGCACGGACACCTCCGGCGGGTCGAAGACCCCGTCGACGCCCTGCGCGCCGACCGTGACGAGCAGGTGCCCGAGGTCCAGCCATCCGGCCCCGCGCATCGCGTAGGGCCAGTCGAGGACGTAGACCGCGTCGTCCGTGACGGTGAGGTTCCGGGCCCGCATGTCTCCGTGGACGATCGACTCGCCCTCGCACGCGACGAGGACGCCCAGCTCGAGCTCGGCGAGCGAGGAGAGGCGGCGAGCCGCCCACGGTGCGAGAGAGGACAGGTGCTCCGGAGGATCGCGCAGGATGCGGCCCCACCCGATCGAGGCGGACGCGAGCTGTGGCCCGGCGGGCGGCAGCGACATCTGTCGGGCTCCGGGGATGCGGGCCAGGTCGTCGAGGGTGTCGAGGACCCGTGCGAGGACCGCGGGATCCCAGGGGGTCTGCGGGGGATAGCCGTCGATGGCCTCGTAGGCGAGCACGATCCAGTCGCCGTCGCCGTGGCCCCACAGGAAGCGTGGGGTCGGGACCGCTGCGGGCAGACGGGTCGCGATGCGTGCCTCGGTGCGGTGCAGGTCGGCGCACTCCCGGGCGTCTCGCGTGCGGGCCGCCTTGAGGAAGACCTGCTCACCCGTCGACAGGCGCAGCAGCGACCCCATCCCGGGCGTGAAGCCGCTCACGACGCTGATCTCCTCGACGACGTGAGCCTCCATCGTAGCCTCGATCTCGTCGCGGAGCTCGCGCGGGAGCGACGCCCACCGCAGGCGGTCGCTCGCGTGGGCGCGCGGGTCCTGCGGTGAGCGGACCACGCGGGTGGTCGCGACGTCGTCGGGCATGGGGCAGAACGCTCGCACGGGGTGAGGAGGGACGGGAGGGAGCACTGTCGGGGTGTCGCCGTTCACGAGCAGACCCCGGCCGCGCGACGCGTCGCGGCGGGCAGGTGACGAGGGTCCGAGGGGCGAACGAGCATCTGTCAAGATATCGGTTTTTCCTGTGCTGTCCAGCAATGTTCCACAGAACTCACGGCCCCCGTGCCCACTCTGGCGGCGGCGGCCCGCGAATACCTTCGTAGACTGGACGACTGTGATCGCCTCATGACCGCCACGCCCGCCGAGCCCTCGCACGGCGCCTACCTCGACCACGCAGCCACGACGCCCATGTCGCCGGCCGCGCTCGAGGCCTTCGTCGCGGAGCTCACCCAGACCGGCAACCCCTCGTCGCTGCACGCGGCGGGTCGGGCTGCGCGCCGCGTCGTCGAGGAGTCGCGCGAGGCCGTGGCGGCGGCGCTCGGCGCGCGCCCGAGCGAGGTGATCTTCACGGCGGGGGGCACCGAGTCGGACAACCTCGCGATCAAGGGACTGTTCTGGGGGCGGCGCACCACCGAGCCGCACCGCCGACGCATCCTGGTCTCGGCGGTCGAGCACCACGCGGTGCTCGACCCCGCCTTCTGGATGGCCGAGCACACGGGTGCGGAGATCGTCCTGCTGCCCGTCGACGACGCCGGCAGGCTCGACCTCGACGCGCTGCGCGCCGAGCTCGCCGCCAAGGGCGACGAGGTCGCGCTCATCTCGGTCATGTGGGCGAACAACGAGGTCGGCACGATCCAGCCGGTCCAGGAGGTCGTCCAGATCGCGCGACCGTACGGCATCCCGGTGCACTCGGACGCGGTGCAGGCCGTCGGGCAGGTGCCCGTGGACTTCGCCGCGAGCGGCCTCGACGCCCTGACGCTCACGGGCCACAAGCTCGGGGGGCCCATGGGCGTGGGCGCGCTGGTCGCGAAGCGCGGGCTGCCCCTGACCCCGGTGCTGCACGGCGGCGGGCAGGAGCGCGGCGTGCGCTCGGGCACGCTCGACACGCCTGCCATCCGTGCGTTCGCGGTCGCGGTGGCCGAGGCCGTCGCGGGCCGTGCGGAACGGGCCGAGCACCTCGCGTCGCTGCGCGACGACCTGGTCCGGGGCGTGCGGGCGGCCGTGCCCGACGCCGTGCTGCGCGGCCCCGACCCGCTGGCGGACCCGTCCCTGCGCCTCCCCGGCAACGCGCACTTCACGTTCCCCGGCTCCGAGGGCGACTCGTTGCTGTACCTGCTCGACTCCGCGGGTGTGCAGACGTCCACGGGTTCCGCGTGCCAGGCCGGCGTGCCGCAGCCCTCGCACGTCCTGCTTGCGATGGGGGTCTCGGAGGAGGACGCGCGCGGTGCCCTGCGGTTCTCGCTCGGGACCACCTCGACGCCCGACGACGTCGCCCGCCTCCTCGACGCCCTGCCGCAGGTCGTGGCCCGGGCACAGGCCGCGGGGCTCGCGTCGTCGGCCCGGCCCGGGGCGACCCCGAGGACGCGCCCGGCCGCCACGACGGGGAGGACCGTATGAGAGTCCTGGCAGCGATGTCCGGCGGGGTGGACTCCGCCGTCGCGGCGGCCCTGGCGGTCGAGGCCGGCCACGAGGTGGTCGGCGTGCACATGGCCCTGTCGCGCAACCGCGAGCAGTTCCGCGCGGGCTCGCGCGGCTGTTGCTCGATCGAGGACGCGGGCGACGCGCGTCGCGCCGCCGACGTGCTGGGCATCCCGTACTACGTGTGGGACCTCTCGGAGCGCTTCGAGGACACGGTCGTCGCGGACTTCCTGTCCGAGTACGAGGCTGGGCGCACGCCCAACCCGTGCGTGCGCTGCAACGAGCACATCAAGTTCGAGGCGCTGCTCGACAAGGCGACGGCGCTGGGCTTCGACGCGGTCGCGACGGGCCACTACGCGCAGGTCGTCACGCGCGAGGTCACCGTCCCCGGTCCGGACGGCGAGGCCGTGACGCGCACGGTCCGCGAGCTGCACCGTTCGCCCAACGACGCCAAGGACCAGTCGTACGTGCTCGCGGTCATGGGCCAGGAGCGGCTGGCCCGGTCGATCTTCCCGCTGGGCGGCTTCGCGTCCAAGGACGAGGTCCGCGCGGAGGCCGAGCGGCGTGGCCTGTCGGTCTCGAACAAGCCCGACTCCTACGACATCTGCTTCGTGTCCGACGGCGACACGCAGGGCTTCCTCAAGGCGCGCCTGGGGGCGCGCACCGGCGAGATCGTCGACACCGAGGGCGAGGTCCTGGGCGAGCACGAGGGCGCGTACGCGTTCACGGTCGGCCAGCGCAAGGGCCTGTCCCTGGGGCGCCCGGCCGCGGACGGCAAGCCGCGCTACGTGCTCGAGGTCGAGCCGGTCTCCAACCGGGTCGTCGTGGGGCCGGCCGAGCTGCTCACGGTCGACCGCATCGAGGGGGACCGCTCGGTGTGGCTCGCGGACGACGTCCTGGCAGCCGCCGGGTGGGAGCCCGCGCAGGCGGGGTCGGGGCCCGACGGCGCAGCGTCCGTCCAGGTGTCCGGCTGGTTCGACGCGTCGGTCCAGGTGCGTGCCCACGGGGCGCCGGTGCCTGCGCGGGTGCGCGCCGTCGTCGGGCAGGCGGACGACGGCGAGGCACCCGGCGCCGCGGCCGACGGCGCGCGGACGGAGGTCGAGCTCACGGGCGAGACGTTGCGCGGCGTGGCTGCCGGCCAGTCGCTCGTCGTCTACCAGGGCACGCGCGTGATCGGGCAGTCGACCGTGCAGCGCGCCTACCGGGCGCAGCGCGCGGCGGGCGCAGCCCGCTGAACGACCGGCCGTGCGCGCCTCGTCACACCGCGACCGGGACGCTCCCCACCGCGGCGCCGGGCTGCGTCGCGGCGAGCACTGCGCTCGTCGGGACCACGGGGTGCTCGCTGAGCTCGCGCACGAGCCACGCGTCGTCGCGCACCGCCCAGTGCTCGGCCTCGCGCCCGTCCACGAAGCGCAGCATGTGCATCTCGCGGACCGTGAAGTGACGGCCCGTGGGCGCCAGGCCCCGGAAGTAGCCCGTGTGCCGGGCGCTGAACGCCACGTGCAGCGCCACCAGGTCGCCCTCCGCGACCGCGTGCAGCACCTCGACGTGCTGGTCGGTGAACGCGTCCGAGAACCAGTGCATGGTCGCGACCAGACCCTCGATGCCGCCCGAGCAGCCGGGAGCCGGGTCGTGGTTGTGGAAGTCTGCGGCGACGAGCGCCGCGAGCGCCTCGGCGTGGTTCCCGGGGATGGCCTGGGTGTGCACCGCGATCGCGGTCGCCTTGTTGGTCGCGCCGGCGGTCGTCGTGGCCGCCTCGTGGTGCTGGTCGCCGGGAAGGGTGGTCCCGGTCGCCTCGTGCCTGCTGCTGCTCATGTCCGCCTCGCTCGTCCGGCGGGGTCGGTCCAGCGGCCACCGCGTCGTCACGGTCTGTGGTGCATACTCATCAGCCTTCACTCGGAGAGAGGGGCACCGCAAGAGTTCGTGCGGGTGATGCTCGGGTGAGTTCTCCGGGGAGCGTCAGGTAGTCAGGGGAGTTGGTGGACCGGCCCGGCCGTCGGAACGGTCCTGGAGAACGTCGAACAGCAAGGAGATCTGGACATGACGTCAGTCAGCGGCCACGGGCCGTGGCCCGGCGGCGAGGGCACCGACGTCCTCGAGGCGCAGCAGATGATCTTCGGAGACCTCGCCGAGGTCCCCACGGGAGTGACGCCCGTCCCGTTCCTCGTGCGCCTGCCCCAACGGGGTCCGGGCGCCGACGGCGTGGGCCGCACCGCGACCCTGCTCGCGGACCTGCCCGTCGAGATCGGGCCGCACGGGTGGAAGCTCGCGGACCGGCCGGGCATGGACGAGCGCAGGGCGCGGGCCTTCCTCCGGGACGACCTGGGGGCACTCGCGATCGCCGGGCACGGGTACGTCGGGCCGCTCGCGGTGTCGGTCGTGGGGCCGTGGACGCTCGCGGCCGAGCTGTACCTCGCGCGCGGCGACCGGGTCCTCGCCGACCAGGGCGCGAGGGCCGACCTGGCCGCGTCGCTCGCCGTCGGGGTGCGGGCGCACCTCGACGAGGTGCGTCGGCAGGTCCCGGGGGCCGAGCTCGTGGTGCAGGTCTCCGAGCCGCTGCTGGGCCAGATCAACGCGGGCGTGCTGCCCACGTTCTCCGGGTACTCGCGGCTTCGACCGGTCGAGGGGCCCGCCATCGTGGAGGGCCTCGAGGCGGTCCTGGGGGCGGTACGGGACGGGGGTGCGCGCAGCGTCGTGCACGTGGGCCCCGCGTGGGTCGGGATCGCACCCGTCGTCCTCGCCGGAGCCGACGCCGTCGGCCTGGACCTCGCGGCGCGGGCCGACGGCTGGGACGAGAAGGGCTGGGAGCTGGCCGCGCGCGCGGTGGAGCGCGGCGTCGGGGTCTGGGCCGGGCTGCCGCCCGCGAAGGTCTCGCAGTGCTCGGGGCCCAACCTCGGCGAGCTCGCGTCGCTCGTGACCGTCCCGTGGCGCCGGATCGGTCTCCCGTCCTCGGGGCTCGACGACGTCACGCTTCTCGCGGCGCCGCGTGCGGGGGGAGTGGGGCTGGGGTCGGGGCAGCGGCTCGGGAGCATCGACGAGAACCGCGCGATGCTCGGGAACCTGGGGCGGGTCGCGGAGATGCTCGCGGAGCGGGCGCAGGACTGAGCGTCGGGCTAGGGCTGGCGGCCCTGCCCGGCGAGCCCGCTCTCGTAGGCGACGATCACGGCCTGCACACGGTCGCGGACGCCGAGCTTGGCGAGCATGTTGCCGACGTGCGTCTTGACCGTGGTCGCCGAGAGGACCAGTCGCTCGGCGATCTCGGCGTTGGACAGTCCTTCGGCGACGCACCGCAGGACGTCGAGCTCGCGAGGGGTGAGCGTGCGCAGCGCCGGGTTCAGGTCGTCAGCGGTCGCCGGGGCGGCCTCGCCCGTGGGCAGGTGCGGTGCGAAGAGGTCGAGCAGGCGGCGCACGATCCTCGGGGCGACGATCGAGCTGCCCGCGGCCACGGTGCGGATCGCCGTGACGAGCTCCTCGGGCAGGGCGTTCTTGAGCAGGAAGCCGCTCGCCCCCGAGCGCAGCGCCGCGAACGCGTACTCGTCGACGTCGAAGGTGGTCAGGACGAGCACCCGTGTCGCCGGGTGCTCCGAGACGATGCGCCGGGTGGCCTCGATGCCGTCCATGCCCGGCATGCGGATGTCCATGACCACGACGTCGGGGGCCAGGGCCGCGGTCTGGGCGATCGCGACCTGGCCGTCGGAGGCCTCGCCGACGACCTCGAGGTCGGGCTCGGACTCGATCACGAGGCGGAACCCCAGGCGCAGGAGCGCCTGGTCGTCCACGAGCAGCACCGTCGTCATTGCTGGCCTCCGTCCGGTCCTTCGGTCCTGCCGCGCCTCGCGCCCTGGACCGGTGCCGGTCGTCGGTCGTCGAACGGCAGGACGACGCGCACACGCCACCCTCCACCGGGTCGGGGGCCGGCCTCGACGCGACCGTCGAGGAGCGCGGCGCGCTCGCGCATGCCGAGGATGCCCCGCCCGGAGCCGCCGCCCGTCCCCGGCCGGGTACCGCCGTCGTCGAGCACCTCGACCTCGAGTCCCGACGGGCCGCGTCGCACGGCGACCTCGGCACGTGGGGTGCCCGGAGCATGCCGGAGCACGTTGGTCAGCGCCTCCGTCACGACGCGGGCGACGGCCAGCCGCAGCGCGGTGTCCTGGGGGAGGTCGACGTCGAGGCCCCGTGCGCGGACCGGGATGCCGGCGGCCCGGAAGCGTTCGACGATCATCGTGAGGTCGGCTGCGACAGGCACCGCGGATCCGCCCGTCCCCGCGTCGGCGCTCTCGCCGGGGTCGAGCGCGCCGAGGACGCCCTGCATGTCGGACAGCGCACCCCGCCCCGTCCGGGAGAGCTCGCGCAGCGCCTCGCGCGAGCGTTCGGGGGCCCGGTCGAGAGCGGCCCCGGCTCCGTCCGACAGAGCGACCATGACCGACACGCTGTGCGCGACCACGTCGTGCATCTCGCGCGCGATCCGCGCCCGCTCGGAGACCCGCGCGAGAGCGGCGCTCTGGTCGCGCTCGCGGGCCATCGCGGCATAGCGCTCCACGAGGTCGTGCGCGTGCTGGCGCCTGGCGCGTGCCACCGCGCCGGTCGCGACGCCCAGCAGCAGGAGCCCGAGGAGGAGGAGTGCCGAGAAGGACCGGCGACCCCCGGAGAACGGCGGTGCCGGGAGTCGCCTCCCGGGCTCGTCGAGCGAGGCCAGAGCGGGATCGCTCCACAGGAGGAGCTCGGCGAGCCCGATGTCCTGCCAGTACCAGAGGGCGACCGTCACGACGAGGAAGACCGTCGCGCACGTGATCCAGGTCGTGCGCGGCGTGCGCGTGGCCGCGACCGTGCAGAGGGCGCACGCGAGGCACACGCCGACGACGCCCAGCACTCCTGCGGTGGCCAGCGACCCGACGGCGAGGGCGGTCAGCATGGTCGTGACGACCAGCGGGGCCGCCCGCCGCACCGTCAGGAGCACCGCCCCGACGACGGCCCCCACCCACCAGACCGCTGGGACCACCCGTGCCGCGGACGCGCCAGGGAAGAACATGCCCAGGCCGGTCGACCCGTAGACCGTCGAGCGGGCCAGCTCGGCCGTCACGAGGCCGAGCAGGATCACGACGAGAGCGAGGGCGAGGTCCGCGATCCACGGTCGGGCCGCGACGAGGCGCCCGAGCGGACCGGTGTGCAGGGCCTGCATCTCGGTCAGGACGGACGTGGCCAGCGGCGCGGGGGTCTGCGGGGCGGCCGCGCGCGGAGTGGGCATGGCCTCCACTGTCCCATCGATCGTCCGGCCCGAGGGGCCCGCCGCTCGGCGCGGGTCAGGAGAGGTCATGGCGACGCAGGCGATATGCGGCCGCGCCGAGCAGAGCGACGACCCACAGGAGAAGGACCAGGCCGCCACCCCACGCCCCGAGGTCCGGCCCGAGGCTTGCCGCGTCCAGCACCGTGATCTGGGCGTCGCCCTGGACCAGGCGGGCACCGGCTGCCGGCAGGAGGGCCCGCAGGGTGTCCGTGAGCCGACCCGGGTTCGCGGCGAGGAACTGGTCGAGGACGAGCAGCAGCATGATCGCCGTGACGAACGCCCCGGTGGCTCGACGCAGGAGCGCGCCGATCGCGAGCCCGAGCAGCGCGACGCCCGTCTGGTGAAGCACGTAGCCCGCCAGGAGACGGACGGTCTCGGTGTCTGCGGCATCGACGACGAGCCCGGCACCGGAGCGCTGCCCCGACGTGACGAGGAGCGAGGCGCCGACCGCTGCGGCTGCGGTCGCGGCCCCCCAACCGGCCGTGACCACGGTCTGGCCACCGAGGACCGGCAGACGTCGTGGGACGGCCGTGAACGTCGCCCGGAAGGTGCCGGTCGCATACTCGCCCGTACCGACCAGCACGCCCAGGGCGAGCGGACCGAGCTGTGCGAGCACGTGGCCCGCGACCGCGAGCGACGCCCCGCTCCCCGCACCCCCCGGTCGGACGAACAGGCCCAGACCGAAGGCGAGGGCGGCCGCCGTGACGACGGTGGCTGCCGCGAGCCAGGCGGTCGAGCGCAGGCCCGTGATCTTGGTCCACTCGGCCACGAGCGCGCGAGCGACCGTGGCGCCCCGGGCGCTCCGGGCGCTCCGGGCGCTCGTGGCGCTCCGGGGGACGGGGGCAGCGGGTCGGTCGAGAAGGTGGCTCATCGGTCGTCCTCCTCAGACCACGTCGCGGGCGCGCAGGCGGACCGCGGCGACCGCGAGGGGGACCAGGACCCAGCAGGCGAGCACGAGCGCCCCGCCCCAGGGGCCGAGGTCCGGGGCTCCCTCGATGCCGCTGCTTCCCGGTCCCCGGACGAGGACCTCGGCCGCACCGCCGGGCAGGACCGTCACCACGGTGTTCACGGCGGACTGCTGCGACGACACGCTGCCGTCCGTGGGAGCGGACATCGGGTCGGTGGCCAGCTCGGAGCCCAGCGAGAGGACGACGGGCAGGACGAGCACCAGGACGACCGTGACCGCGACGGCGGGGACCGGGCTGCGCAGCAGCGCGCCGACCGCCAGGCCGAGCAACGCCATGGCGACGAGGAACGTCGCCATGCCGGCCAGGACCTGCGGGGTCCCGGCACCGGTCAGGTCCAGCGAGATCCCGCGCGAGGACGCTGCCGGCACCAGGGCCACGACGGCGGCACCCACGGCAGCGGCTGCGACCAGGAGCCCCCACGCTCCTACCACGACCACCTGCGCGGCGAGCACGGGCAGCCGCCGGGGGACGGCCGTGAAGGTCGAGCGGAACGTGCCCGTGGTGAACTCACCCGTCCCGGCGAGTATGCCCAGGACCAGCGGACCGACCTGGGCGAGCAGGAGCCCCGCCGTGAGCGAGTCGAGCGGGACGAACCCCGGGTCGACCGACGAGGCGTTCGCGGCCAGGTACGTCAGTGCCCACGACACCACGACCGTCGCGGCCGCGATCACCGTCGTGGACCGCAGGCTCGTGAGCTTGGTCCACTCCGAGGCGACGACGCGGGGGAAGGTCGGGCCGCGACGGACCGCAGGCCCGCCCGCCCGCGCGCGGGCGCCTCCCGCGGTGGAGGCGGTGAGGGCGCTCATCGGACCGCTCCGGCGGACGTGCCGGTCGCCGTGCCGTCGGCGCTGCCGCCCCGGTACTGGACGGCGTCGGCGGTGAGGTGCAGGTAGGCGTCCTCGAGGGAGCCGCCGTCGGTCGCGAGCTCCAGGACGGTCGCGCCGCAGCGAGCAGCGGCCGCGCCGACCTCGTCGACCGACGCACCCTGGACGTTCAGCACCCCGTGCTCGTGCGGCACCACGTCGGCGCCGAGGCCTACGAGGGCCGTCGTGAGCAGGTCGGGATCGGTCGTGCGGACACGGACCGTGCTCGCGTGCTCGGAGCGCTGGACGAGCTCGGACACCGAGGCGTCGGCGAGCAGTCGGCCCTTGCCGATGATCACGACCCGGTCGGCGCACAGCGAGAGCTCGTGCATGAGGTGCGACGAGAGGAAGACCGTGCGGCCCTCGGCCGCGAGGCTCCGGACGAGCCCGCGCACCCACAGGACCCCGTCCGGGTCGAGGCCGTTGACCGGTTCGTCGAGGATCAGGGTCTCGGGGTCGCCGAGCAGGGCACCGGCGATCCCGAGGCGCTGCCCCATGCCCAGCGAGTAGGTCCCGGCCCGGCGCCCGGCGACGGACTCGAGACCGGTCGACCCGATCACCTCGTCCACGCGTGAACGGGAGATGCCGTGGGTACGGGCCTGCGCGAGGAGGTGGCGGAACGCCGTGCGCCCCGGGTGGACGGAGCGCGCGTCGAGCATGACGCCGACCGCGTGCAGCGGCGCGGGCAGGTCGGCATACCGGCGGCCGCCGACCGTCGCGGTTCCCGACGTGGGGCGTTCGAGCCCGACGATCATCCGCATCGTCGTCGACTTCCCGGCGCCGTTCGGACCGAGGAACCCGGTCACCGTCCCCGGGCGAGCCGTGAACGTCAGCCCGTCCACGGCCGTCGTGGGCCCGTAGCGCTTCGTCAGTGCCTCTACCTGGATCATGCGTCTCCTGTCGTCGTCGGGCCGCCTGGTCGGCGCGTGCTCCCCGTCCGTCGTCGACGCTACGGACGCGGCTCAGGGGGGCAGCACCTCCCGACGGCCGAGATCTGTGGCGGGCGCTCCTCCTCCTGGAGGAGGAGGCAGGTCGTCCCGGGAACGGAGCACCGCTCGGTGCAGAGCGCGGTCACGTGCCCGCGCGCCCGCGCGCCCCTCCTCGTTTTCGCCGTGGCGCCCCCTGGTGCGTAGGCTCGGAGGGAGGTGCCGAACTCGCGGCGCTCCCTCGTCCGTCCACTCTCCCGAAGGAGCGCGATGCCCGCTCTGCACGCCGTCCTCTTCGACCTCGACGGTGTCCTGACACCGACCGCCGAGGTCCACATGCGCGCCTGGGAACGCCTGTTCGCGCCGCTGTGCGCCGAGCGCGGGGTCGCGCCGTACACGTCGGCGGACTACTTCGCGCACATCGACGGCAAGCCCCGCTTCGACGGGGTCGCCACGATGCTCGCCTCGCGCGGGATCGAGCTCCCGTGGGGCACGATCGACGATGCCCCCGGGGAGGGCACGGTCTGCGCGCTGGGCAACAAGAAGAACGAGATCGTCAATGCGATGTTCGTCGAGGAGGGCATCGAGCCGTACGCGGGCTCGATCGCGTTCCTCGACGCCGTGACCGGTGCCGGGGCGCTCGTCGCGGTCGTCTCGTCGTCGCGCAACGCCCCGTCGGTCCTGGCGGCCGCGGGGATCGCGGACCGCTTCGAGGTCGTCGTGGACGGCGCCGTCGCGGCCGCGCAGGGGCTCGACGGCAAGCCCTCGCCCGCGACCTACGAGTACGCGGCCCAGCTCCTGGGCGTCCCGACGACCGCCGCGATCGTGATCGAGGACGCGATCTCGGGCGTCCAGGCGGGAGCGGCCGGCGACTTCGGGCTCGTCGTCGGGGTGGACCGCGGGGTCGGGGCGGATGCCCTGACGGAGCACGGCGCCGACGTCGTCGTGGCCGACCTGGGCGAGCTCGACGCGACGGTCCTGGACCGCCCGGCGCACGAGGGGGCCCGCTGATGGCCGGGTTCGAGCACGGCTTCGACGGGACCGTCGACCGCAGCCGCTTCCCGGCGGACCCGTGGCGGCTCACCGAGAACCGCTACTCCGCGCACGACCTCGGCGTCACCGAGACCCTCTTCTCGGTCGGCAACGGGTACCTCGGCATGCGGGGCAACGTCGAGGAGGGGCGCGAGTCCCACACGCAGGGCACGTTCATCAACGGCTTCCACGAGACGTGGCGCATCCACCACGCCGAGGAGGCGTACGGGTTCGCCGAGGTCGGGCAGACCATCGTCAACGTCCCGGACGTCAAGATCATCCGGCTCTACGTCGACGACGAGCCGCTCCTGCTGCCCGTCGCGGACCTCGTCTCCTACGAGCGGTCGCTCGACATGGCCGACGGCGTGCTGCGGCGCGAGCTGTTGTGGCGCACGCCGTCGGGCAAGCGCGTCCTGGTGAAGTCCGAGCGCATGGTCTCGTTCGTGGAGCGCCACCTGGCCGTCATCACGTTCGAGGTCACGATGCTGGACGACCCGGCCCCCATCGCGATCTCGTCCCAGATCCTCAACCGGCAGGACGGGCAGGACGAGTACCACGTCCCGTCGGCCGCGATGGGGCAGGGCTTCGACCCGCGCAAGGCCAACCAGTTCACCGAGCGCGTCCTGCAGCCGCAGGCCCAGTGGGGCGACGACCAGCGCCTCGTGCTGTCCTACCGGTGCACCAACTCGGGCATGACGATCGCGGTCGCCGCGGACGACGAGCTGGTCACGGAGAACACCCACGAGGTGCGCACCCAGGTGGACGAGGACCTGGCCAAGCACGTCTACCGGATCCAGGCCGAGCCGGGCAAGCCGGTCCGGCTCACCAAGACCGTGGCCTACCACACGTCCCGCGGGGTGCCTGCGCGCGAGCTCATCGACCGGTGCCGTCGCACGCTCGACCGCGTGCGCGAGGAGGGCGTCGCGTTCCAGCACGCCGAGCAGCGCGAGTTCCTCGACGACTTCTGGGCGCGCTCCGACGTCGAGATCCCGGGGCAGCCCGAGATCCAGCAGGCCGTGCGGTGGAACATCTACCAGCTCGCGCAGGCCACGGCCCGCGCCGAGGGCAACGGCGTCCCCGCCAAGGGCCTCACGGGCTCGGGCTACGGCGGCCACTACTTCTGGGACACCGAGATCTACGTGCTGCCGTTCCTGACGTACACGAGCCCGCGGTACGCGCGCAACGCGCTGCGCTTCCGCTACCAGATGCTCGACGCCGCCCGCCGCCGCGCCGGGCAGCTCTCGCAGGAGGGCGCGCTGTTCCCGTGGCGCACGATCAACGGCGAGGAGGCCTCGGCGTACTACGCCGCGGGCACCGCGCAGTACCACATCGACGCCGACGTGTCCTACGCCCTCATGCAGTACGTGCGGGCGACGGGTGACCAGGACTTCCTGGAGCGCGAGGGCGTCGACATCCTCGTGGAGACCGCGCGCATGTGGGCCGACCTCGGTTTCTGGCGGGCCAATGGCGACGACCACTTCCACATCCACGGCGTCACAGGACCCGACGAGTACACGACGGTCGTCAACGACAACCTCTTCACCAACGTCATGGCCCGCTTCAACCTGCGGGTGGCGGCCGAGACGCTCGACGCCATGCGCCTGGACGCGCCGCACGACTACGAGCGGCTCAGGATCCGGCTGGGGGTCTCGGCGGAGGAGACGGCCGAGTGGTCGCACGCGGCAGAGCGCATGTCGATCCCGTACGCCGAGCACCTGGGCATCCACCCGCAGGACTCGCACTTCCTGGAGCGCGAGATCTGGAACCTCGCGGCGACCCCCGCGAACAAGCGGCCCCTGCTGCTCCACTACCACCCGCTCGTCATCTACCGCTACCAGGTGCTCAAGCAGGCGGACGTCGTCCTCGCGCTGTTCCTCCAGGGGGCCGAGTTCACGCCCGAGGAGAAGCTGGCCGACTTCGAGTACTACGACCCGTTGACCACGGGCGACTCGACGCTCTCGGGCGTGGTCCAGTCGATCATCGCGGCCGAGGTCGGGTACCACGAGCTCGCGCTCGAGTACTTCACGTCGTCGCTGCTGGTCGACCTGGAGAACCGCCACGCCAACGCGTCCGACGGCGTGCACGTCGCCTCGGCCGGCGGGACGTGGTCGGCGCTGGCGTTCGGGTTCGGCGGCATGCGCGACGACTGCGGTCGCATCAGCTTCGACCCGCGCCTGCCGCAGGCGTGGGAGTCCCTGACGTTCCGCGTGTCCCTGCGCGGGGCACGGCTGAAGGTCACGGTCACGGCCGACGCGATCACGTTCGTGTGCGAGACGGGCGAGAGCGCCGAGGTGCTGGTGCGCGGCGAGGCCGTGCGCGTCGGCGCGGGCGGGCCCGTGACGGTTGCCCTCGACGGCCAGGGGCCCGTCCGCCAGGGAGTGCCGAGCCTGCGTGACCTGACCGGCAACCGTCGCGAGGACGGGACGCTCATCACCGCGACGGTTCCGCACTCGTAGCCCGCCGGTCGTTCGTTCCAGACGCCGAGAGGGCGGGTTCCCCGGGGGACCCGCCCTCCGTGCGTCCGGGGAGCCCGGCGTCAGGCGAGCTGTTCCCGCAGGAAGCGGTAGTGGATCGCGGCCATGTGCGCGGCCTGGGCGTTGTTCGCGGCGCCGCCGTGCCCACCCTCGACGTTCTCGTAGTACGTCACGTCCTTGCCGGCCGCGAGCATCTTCGCGGCGAGCTTGCGGGCGTGCCCGGGGTGGACCCGGTCGTCCTTGGTCGATGTCGTGAAGAGCACGGGCGGGTACTCGCGCTCGGCGTCGAACAGGTGGTAGGGCGAGAACGTCCTGATAAACTCCCACTGCTCGGGGTCGTCCGGGTCGCCGTACTCGGCGGCCCACGACGCCCCGGCGAGCAGGTGCGTGTAGCGCAGCATGTCGAGGAGCGGGACGCCCACGATCACGGCGCCGAAGAGGTCGGGGTACTGCGTGAGCATGTTGCCCGCGAGGAGGCCGCCGTTGCTGCGGCCCTCCATGCCGAGGTGCTCGGGGGTCGTGATGCCGCGGGCGACGAGATCGCGCGCGACGGCCGCGAAGTCCTCGTAGGCCTTGTGGCGCTTGGACTTGAGGGCGGCCTGGTGCCAGGACGGGCCGTACTCGCCGCCGCCGCGGATGTTCGCGACGACGTACACGCCGCCGTCGGCGAGCCATGCTCGTCCGAGTCCTCCGGAGTAGCCGGGGGTCAGCGAGACCTCGAAGCCGCCGTAGCCGTAGAGGAGCGTGGGAGCGGCGCCCACGGGCGCGTCGTCCGCCTCGACGTCCGCCCCGGCACCGGACTCCGGGCGGACGAGCTCCTCACGCCCGACGACGAAGTACGGGACTCGCGTGCCGTCGTCGGACACGGCGAAGTGCTGGTCGATGACCAGGCCCGAGGCGTCGAAGAAGGCGGGGCTCGACTTGAGCACCTCGGGGTCGGTGCCCGCGCCCACCGACAGGAGCGAGAGCGTCGAGGGCGTGAGGTAGTCGGTCACCACGAGCCAGACGTCGTCGCTCTCCTCGGAGTCCACGGCGCCCACGACGACCGTGCCGATGGTCGGCAGGCCGGGCAGCTCGCTGCGGGACCATCCACGGCCCTGTGCGTCGGCGTCCGTTCCCGTGTCCGAGGAGGGCGGCGTCAGCACGTGGAGGCGGTTCTTGACGTCCTCCAGGACGTTGACCACGAGGTGGTGCGCGGTCCACGTGGCCCCGGCGAGCGACGACGTGGGCGTGGGCTCGAACAGGACGGTGAAGCCGCGCGCCCCGGCGAGGAAGTCCTCGAAGCGGGTCGCGAGCAACGACCCCGCGAGGTAGGTGGTGCCGCCGACGGTCCAGTCGTCGCGCAGCTCGACGAGCATCCACTCGCGCTTGACGCCGACCTCGGCCGAGCGCGGGACGTCGATCTTGACGAGGCGCTCCTCGGGCGTGCCGGCGTCCTGGACGAGGTACGTCTCGCTGTCGTAGAACGCGATCGAGCGGCCGACGAAGTCGCGCTCGAAGCCGGGGGAGTGCGTGCGCCAGCCGAAGATGTACATGTCCTCGGGCTCGCCCTCGTACACGACCGAGGCCTCGGTGACCGGGGTGCCGCGGCGCCAGCGCTTGACGATCCGGGGGTATCCCGAGGGGGTCATCGAGCCCGGTCCGAAGTCCGTGAAGACGTACACCGTGTCGGTGTCGATCCACCCGAGCCCACCCTTGGACTCCTCGCGGTAGAACCCGCCGTCCTCGGGGGCGACGAACTGCTTCGTGACGAGGTCGAACTCGCGGGTCACGTCGGCGTCGGAGCCGCCGGGGGACAGATCGACCAGTGCGTGGCGCCACTCGCCGCCCGGGGCGGGGCGCAGGACGCTCGCACCGTGCCAGACCCAGCTCTGCCCCTCGGCCTCGCCCAGCGCGTCGAGGTCGAGCACGAGCTCCCACTCGGGGTGGTCGGTGCGGTACGAGTCGAGCGTCGTGCGGCGCCAGACGCCCCGCTCGTGCTGCGCGTCGCGCCAGAAGTTGTAGTAGTGCTCGCCGATCTTCGAGACGTCGGGGATCTTGTCGTCGGAGTCGAGGACCTCGCGGACGGCCTGCTCGGTCCGGGCGAACTCGCTCGTGGCCTCGATCGTCGCGGCGGTCTCGGCGTTGCGGCCCTGGACCCAGGTGAGCGCCTCGCGCCCCTCGACCTCTTCGAGCCACAGGTACGGGTCGTGCGGCGTGGTCGGCTGTCCGGTGGGCGCGTCGGTCACGACGTTCTCAGCACTCATGCGAACACACTAGGCGACCGATCCGTGGGACCGGGCATGCATAGATCTTCGGGGGGAGCGGCTCGCGCGAGGAGCGTTCCATGGTCCACACGGACAGCACTTGCATCTATCCGTACCTTGTGAAAGTATTCACAAGCAAGGGAAAGACACCACGCAGACCCGGCCGCTCGGGTCACTGGAGGAGCAACGTGAGCAGCACGAGCAAGGCCCCCGTCAAGGCCCCCGCCGGAGTCACCGAGATCGACGCCCTCGTCGACCGTGGTCTCAAGGCGCTCAAGCAGTACGACGCCTTCACCCAGGAGGACATCGACCGCATCGTGAAGAAGGCGTCCGTCGCGGCGCTCCACGAGCACGGCCGCCTCGCGCAGCTCGCGGTCTCCGAGACCGGACGCGGCGTCTTCGAGGACAAGGCCACCAAGAACATCTTCGCGTGCGAGCACGTGCCCAACTCGATGGCCAACCTCAAGACGGTCGGCGTCATCGGTCGCGACGAGCTCACGGGCATCGTCGAGATCGCCGAGCCGGTCGGCGTGGTCGCGGGCATCACCCCGGTCACCAACCCGACCTCGACCGCGATCTTCAAGTCGCTCATCGCGCTCAAGACGCGCAACCCCATCATCTTCGCGTTCCACCCCAGCGCCCAGAAGTGCTCGGTCGCCGCAGCCCGCGTCGTGCGGGACGCCGCCGTGGCCGAGGGCGCCCCCGAGGACTGCATCCAGTGGGTCGAGCAGCCCTCGCTCGAGGCCACGTCGGCACTCATGAACAACGACGGCGTCTCGCTGATCCTCGCCACGGGCGGCAACGCCATGGTCCGCGCCGCCTACTCGGCCGGCAAGCCGGCCCTCGGCGTCGGTGCGGGCAACGTCCCCGCCTACATCGAGAAGACCGCCAAGCTCGGCCGCGCCGTCAACGACGTGGTCCTGTCCAAGGGCTTCGACAACGGCATGGTGTGCGCCTCGGAGCAGGCCGTCATCCTCGACACCGAGATCTACGACGCGGCCCTCGCCGAGTTCGCCCACATGCACGCTTACCTCGCGAACCCCGAGGAGAAGGCGATGCTCGAGCGCTTCATCTTCGGGGTCGAGGCCGGCGGCGCGAACTGCGCCGGTGCCAAGCTCAACGCCACGATCGTCGGCAAGAGCCCCCAGTGGATCGCGGAGCAGGCAGGCTTCTCGGTCCCCGACGGCACCTCGATCATCCTCGCGGAGTGCAGCCAGGTCGGCCCTGCCGAGCCCTTGACGCGCGAGAAGCTCAGCCCCGTGCTCGCGGTGCTTCGCGCCGAGTCGACCGACCACGGCATCTCGCTCGCCGAGCAGATGGTGGAGTTCGACGGCCTGGGCCACTCGGGCGCGATCCACACCGAGGACAAGGACATCGCGGAGGAGTTCGGCCAGCGTGTCAAGGCCGTCCGCATCCTGTGGAACCAGCCGTCGGCTCTCGGCGGCATCGGTGACATCTACAACGCGCTGATCCCGTCGCTGACGCTCGGTTGCGGCTCCTACGGCCACAACTCGGTGTCGAACAACGTGTCGGCCGTCAACCTCGTCAACGTCAAGCGGATCGGACGTCGTAACAACAACATGCAGTGGTTCAAGATCCCGCCGAAGACGTACTTCGAGCCGAACTCGATCCAGTACCTGGCCCAGATGCCCGACGTCGAGCGCGTCACCATCGTCACGGACAAGGTCATGAGCCAGATCGGGATCGTCGACAAGGTCCTCGACGTCCTGGGTCGTCGCCCGAACAAGGTCTCGATCCAGATCATGGACCAGGTCGAGCCCGAGCCGAGCGTCGAGACGGTCGAGAAGGGCGCGGAGATGATGCGCGACTTCAAGCCCGACACGATCGTCGCGATCGGCGGCGGGTCGCCCATGGACGCCGCAAAGGTCATGTGGCTCAAGTACGAGCACCCGGAGATGGCGTTCTCGGACCTGCGCGAGAAGTTCTTCGACGTCCGCAAGCGCGCGTTCAAGTTCCCGACCCTGGGTGACCTGGCCAAGCTCGTCTGCATCCCGACGTCGTCGGGCACGGGCTCGGAGGTCACGCCGTTCGCGGTCATCACGGACCACGCCACCGGGTACAAGTACCCCCTCGCCGACTACGCACTGACCCCGTCGGTGGCGATCATCGACCCGGTCCTGACCGCGACGATGCCCGCGAAGCTCGCGGCGGACTCGGGCTTCGACGCCCTGACCCACGCGACCGAGGCCTACGTGTCGGTCTACGCGAACGACTTCACGGACGGCCTGGCGCTGCACGCGATCAAGCTGGTCTTCGAGCACATCGAGGCCTCCGTCACGCAGGGCGCGGCCGCCCCCGAGGCCCGCGAGAAGATGCACAACGCGGCCACGATCGCCGGCATGGCGTTCGGCAGCGCGTTCCTCGGGATCGTCCACGCGATGGCCCACACGGTCGGCTCGACGTTCGGTCTGGTCCACGGCCGCACGAACGCGATCTTCCTGCCGCACGCGATCCGTTACAACGGGCAGATCCCGACCAAGGTCACGGGCTGGCCCAAGGCGGAGAAGTACATCGCGCACGAGCGCTACCAGCAGATCGCCAAGCACCTGGGTCTCCCGGCCTCGACGCCCGAGCAGGCTGTCGAGTCCTACGCCCGGGCCGTCGAGGAGCTGCGCGCCAAGGTCGGGATCGAGCGCTCGTTCAAGGAGCAGGGTGTCTCGGAGCGCGAGTTCATCGGAGGCCTCGACGCCCTGTCGATGCGCGCCTACGAGGACCAGTGCGCCCCCGCGAACCCGCGGCTGCCGATGCTCGAGGACATGAAGGACATCATGGTCGCGGCGTACTACGGCACGAGCCGCGAGGAGGTCCGCGCCGAGCGCAAGGCCACCGAGGAGGCAGCCCGCAAGACCGCCGAGAAGAAGGCCGCGGCCCCCGCCGCGGACGAGCCCTCGAAGTGATCTGGGCACCGGCGTCCGGGGAGCAGCCCGGACGCCGGTAGCCCGCACGACGACCCGAGCGGTACGGGTCACGGTCGGGTGGCGCGTCCTGCCGGGTGGCGCCGCTCGCCCGCGCCCACCGACCCACCTCGGGGA
>NZ_JBHUAD010000058.1:0-19854 GCF_042789955.1 Oerskovia sp. NPDC056781 | reverse complement strand
GCGTACGTCCTGGACGAGGACGGACGCCGACCGACGCTCGCCGCCGCGAGCGCACCGTGGGCGCACCGTGGGCGACCGGGGCAGGTCAGCCCTTGGCGGCCTCGACGGCCTTCTTGAGCTCGGCCGGGTCGGTCCAGTTGCCGTCCCAGCGTTCCCCGTTGATCGTGATCGTCGGCGTGCCGAAGGCGCCGGTCTTCGGGTTGGCGAGGTCCGGGTTCTGCGTGGCGAGGCTGGTCGCGCCCTCGGCCCACTTGCCGAACTCCTTGACCGCGTCGCCCGCGGCGATCTTGTCGGCCACGTCGGCCGGGACGCCCGCGGTCTTGGCGATCTCCGCGATCTGCGCGTCGGTCAGGCCGGCCGTGTTCTCCTCGGGCTGGTTGGCGAACATCGCCTCGTTGAACGCGTTGAACTGCTCCGGGGCGTGCTCGGCGACGTACGCGGACGCGGAGGCCGAGCGCGTCGAGAACTGGCTGCCGGACGAGAAGCGGTCGAGGATCGCGACCGGGTGCTGCACCAGGGTGATGTCCCCGGCCTCGCGCATCTCGTCGATCGACGCGGAGTTGACCTGCTCGAAGTCACCGCAGATGGGGCACATGTAGTCGAAGTACACGCCGAGCTCGACGGCTCCCTCGGTGCTGGTCCCCGCGACGCCGTCCGCGCCGACCGGGATGCCGCCCGTGTCGTTGGCCGTGGCGGGTGCCGTGACGCCCGTGAGCGGCTCGGTCTTCTGGGCGTCCTTCTGGTTCATCGCGGGGATGAAGACCCAGAGGAAGGCGCCGATGAGCACGGCGAGCCCACCGACGAGGGCGCCGATCGTGATCGCACGGTTGCGCTTGTCGCGCTTGGCCTGGGCCTCACGCAGCGCGAGGGCTTCGGCACGGGCCGCGTCGCGGCGGTCGGCCTTGGTCTGACGGGGTTCGTTCGACATGAGAGTCCTTGGAGGTCGTGTGGTGGCGCGGCCCCACGCGGGGGCGCACTGGTCGCGAGGGTAGCGGTCCGTGCCGCGCGTGCCCAGGGTGCGGGTGGCACCGGTCGCGCGGCGGCGACGAGTCGGGATCGAGTCGTCAGGCGGCCGCGAGCGCGGCAGGTGGCCCGCGCAGGGAGCGCACCGCGGCGAGCGCGAGATGGTGCAGGACCTTGGTCGCGGACCGCACGACCTGCCGGCACGAGAGGGCGACGGGTGCGAGCGGTGCCCGCAGCAGGGCGACCGCGCGCCGCGGGCTCAGGACGGCGGTGAGGCGGTCACGGACGCGCAGGGCCACGGCGGCCAGCCCGCACCCGGCGAGCAGCAGCGCGAGGTGGGCGAGCAGCACGGGCAGCGCGAGCACGCCGACGACGGTGACGACACGGGCAGGGTCTCCCCCGAGCGCGGCGGTGCCGGCGGGGCAGTCGGCGGTCTCCCGCAGGAGGGCCAGGTGCACGCCCGCGACGCCCCAGCCGCCCGGGGCGGGCACGCACTGGTGGACGAGACTGAAACCGCGGTCGGCGAGGAGAGTCAGGGTCCCGACGACCAGGAGGAAGCCGGCGACGACGAGCGAGGTCGCGGCGGTCAGCGACCGCGCCAGCAGACGCTCGGGGCCGTCCGTGCGCACGCGCGAGCGAGCCGCGGTCACGGCCTCGCTCGGGGCTTCCCCGGGGGTCGCGCCGGTCGGCGCTCCCGGTGCGGACGTCCTGGTCACGGGGTCAGGGTACCCGCGCTGTCTGAGAGTTTCCGGTGAGGCACGTGGGCTCACAGGCTCGGCGGCGGACCGGGGAAGGGCGCCCAGTCGATCGGCGTGCCGTCGCCGAGCGAGAAGAGCACCATCGCCGTGAGCACGAGCCCGGCGAGCACCAGGAAGATCGCCCCGACGCGGCCGGGGGCCACGTGCGCGAGCGTGGTGCGCGCGCCGTACCGGGTGAGGCCGGACAGCGGCCCGAACCACGCGAGCAGCACCGTCACCGCCATCGCGACGCACAGCACGACGGTGAACACCCAGGGTTCGTTGGCGCCCCCCACCGACCGCGCCTCGACGTTCTGCTGCGGGGCGAGGACGAGCATCCCCGGCGCGAGCAGCCACCACGAGCCCACGACGATCAGCACTCCCCCGCACAGCGCGACGAGCAGCGAGGGCACCGCGCCCACGACGGCACGCAGCGCGTACCAGGGCACGGCGACCACCGAGCGCACGCCGTCGCTGCGCTGCACGCCCCGGCGCTCGCGACGGCCGTGGAACGAGTCCGCCCCCACCCCGACGACGCGCAGCACGACCACGACCGCGGCGAGCAGCACGAACGCGACGCCCGGGTAGGTCCCGGCGAGCAGCACGAGCGGCAACCCGAGGGCCGCCACGGTCCCCGCCCGCCGTCGGTGGGCGGGCCGCGCGTAGCCGGGCGCGGACACCACGCCGAGGGGCCGGCCGAACGCGTCGAGCGGGTCGCCGCCCTCGGGTTCGGCCACCTGCGCGCCACGCCCCTTCCGCCTGCCCGACGCCGGAGCCTCCGCGGGCGGCGCGGGCTGCGGCGCGTACGGGTTCTGGGAAGGTGGGGGGTACTGCCCCTGGGCGGGCGGGTACGCCCCGGGCGGCGGCGAGGCGACCGGGGGCTGCCGCAGGGTGGGCTGCTGGACGGCGGGCTGCACCGTCGTCGGCTGCATGGTGGTCGGCTGCACCACGGTCGGCCGCCCGGACGCCGGGCCGACGAGGGACGCCGGGGGCACCGAGAGCGGCGGGGCCGTCGATCCCGGCGCGACGGGTGTGACGGGCGGCGCCGGTGGCACGGTGGGCACCGCGACGGTCCGGCCGTCGTTCGCGATGAGCTGGGTCGCGGCGAGCGGCGGGATCGATGGCGCGGGCGGGGTCGGCCGCGGCAAGGGCACGGCCGAGGGCACGGTCGGGACGACGCTCGTCGGCAGGACGTCCCCGGCCGAGGCGGGCAGGACGACGGTCGCCGCGGCACCGGACGCACCGGCACCGGCGACCGCAGCCGCACCCGCGCCGGCCGGTCCCATGACCGTGGCCGCGGCCGCCGCGCCGCCGGCCCCGTTCGCGGCAGCGGGCGCCGCGGCCCCCATGGCGGCCGCTCGCTCGGCCGCTGCGAGCGTGCCCCCGACGGCTGCCACGGCGGCGGTACCGGCGAGCGCCGCGCCGCCCCCACCGGCCTGTCCGCCTCCCCCGAAGTGCTGCGGGACGACCTCCGTCGCGCCCGTGGCGGGCGGCGCCGTCGGGCCGTCTGCCTCCTGTGCCGCGCGGTGCAGGACCGCGGCGACCTCCGTCGGGCCGAGCCGGGTCGCCGGGTCCGCCCGCAGCGCCGCCGCGAGCGCCGCGGCCGTCCGCGGCCCCAGGCCGTCCAGGTCCGCCTCGCCCGACCGGGCGCGTGCGAGCACCGCCTCGACCGGTCGCATGCCGAACGGTGGTCGCCCGGTCGCGGAGAACGCCAGCAGCGCCGCCCAGCCCCACCAGTCGCTGTTGGCGCTCGGGGCCGCGCCCTCGAGGAGCTCGGGGGCCAGGTACCCCGGTGTCCCCATGACGAGTCCGGTCGAGGTCGCGCGGGCCTCGTCGAGCCCGTGCGCGATGCCGAAGTCGATGAGGACCGGGCCGTTCTGGGTCACCAGGACGTTGCTGGGCTTGAGGTCGCGGTGCACGACCCCGGCCGCGTGGACCGCCTCGAGCGCCTCGGCGAGCTGGTCCGCGAGCTCGAAGAGGTCGCGCGCGTCGAGCGGGCCGCCCGTCGCGATCTCCTCCTCGAGGTTCGGGCCGTCGACGAGCTCGGTCACGATGAAGGCCTCGGAGCCGTCGAGCTCGACGTCGAGGATCTGCGCGACCGCGGGGTGCCGAAGGCGTTGGAGGGCGACGGCCTCGCGGCGCAGGCGCTCGCGCCCCTGCGCGTCGACGTCCAGGTGCGCGTGCAGGAACTTGATCGCGACGAGGTTGCCGCCGCCGTCCTCGGCCTCGTAGACCGCTCCCATGGCACCGGCGCCGAGGCGGGCGAGGATGCGGTAGCCGCCGACCTCGCTGCCCGTGGGCAGGCCTCCGCGTCGCGCGGCACCGTTGCTCCGTGCCGGGTCGGCTGGTCTGCTGCTGGCCTCCTCCATGGTGTCAAGGTATCGACAATTCGGGGCGCTGCCCTGCGCTCCCGGGAGCAAGCAGGACGCGACACCGATAACCTGGGTGGAGTTTCACCAAAGTTCAACCGAATACCAAGGAGATCTCCATTGACTGGCAAAGACGGCTACGACCTCGTCGTGGTGTCCAACCGGCTTCCCGTCGACTTCACGGTCGACGACGAGGGCCACGTCGACTGGAAGCGCTCCCCCGGGGGGCTCGTCACCGCGCTCGAGCCCGTGATGCAGAAGTCCGACGGCGCCTGGGTCGGCTGGTCCGGCGCCCCTGACCTCGAGGTCGACCCCTTCGACGCCGACGACATGCGCCTGGTGCCCGTGACGCTGTCCGCGACCGAGATCGAGCGCTACTACGAGGGTTTCTCCAACGACACGCTCTGGCCGCTCTACCACGACGTCATCGCTCCCCCCGCGTTCCACCGGCAGTGGTGGGACGCGTACCGCCGCGTCAACCAGCGCTTCGCCGACGCCGCCGCCGCACAGGCCGAGCAGGGTGCGACCGTCTGGGTCCACGACTACCAGCTCCAGCTCGTGCCTCGCATGCTGCGTGAGCAGCGCCCCGACCTGCGCATCGGGTTCTTCAACCACATCCCGTTCCCGCCGCTCGAGCTCTTCCAGCAGCTCCCGTGGCGACGCCAGGTGATCGACGGGCTCCTGGGCGCCGACCTCATCGGCTTCCAGCGCGCGGGCGACGCGTCGAACTTCATCCGTGCCGTACGCCGCCTCACGGGCTACACGACCCGGGGCCCCATCGTGACCGTGCCCGGCGCCGAGGACCGCCCGTCGCGCAACGTCCGCGCCGCGGCCTTCCCCATCTCGATCGACTCCCGGACCTTCGACGAGCTCGCCCGGACCCCCGAGGTCCAGGCCCGCTCGCGCGAGATCCGCGCCGACCTGGGCGACCCCGAGTGCATGATGCTGGGCGTCGACCGCCTCGACTACACCAAGGGCATCCGCCACCGCATCAAGGCCTACGGCGAGATCCTGCAGGACGGGCGCATCGACGTCGAGCACGTCACGCTCGTCCAGGTCGCGAGCCCGAGCCGCGAGAACGTCGGTGCCTACCAGGAGCTGCGCGAGCAGGTCGAGGGCCTCGTGGGGCGCATCAACGGCGAGTACGCCGAGATCGGCCACGCCGCGATCCACTACCTCCACCACTCGTACCCGCCCGAGGAGATGGCCGCGCTGTACCTCGCGGCCGACGTCATGCTCGTCACGTCGCTGCGCGACGGCATGAACCTCGTCGCCAAGGAGTACATCGCGGCCCGCTCCGACGACCGTGGTGTCCTCGTCCTCTCGGAGTTCACGGGGGCCGCCGACGAGCTCGCGGGCGGCGCCCTGCTCGTCAACCCCCACGACATCGACGGCATGAAGGACATCATCGTCGCGGCCGCGAACATGGACGAGCGCGAGCAGCGCAAGCGCATGCGTCGCCTGCGCCGCCGCGTCCTGGCCGACGACGTCTCGAAGTGGTCCGAGTCGTTCCTCGGCGTGCTCCAGGCCATGCCCTCCCGCGACACGCCCCGCACCCACGCCCCGTCCCGCCCCGCGGACGAGGCGCCCGCCGAGGGGGAAGGCGCGTGACGTCGTCGGGAACCGCTCAGCCCGAGGTCGGCGGGCCCGCCGACCTCGGTGTGGCCCTCGCGGCCTTCGCGGCGGCCGCCGGGACGCCCCACCAGGACGCAGGGCCCGGCCCCGTCCTGGTCGCGAGCGACTTCGACGGGGTCCTCGCCCCGCTCGGGGACGACCCGCTCGCGTCGCGCCCCACCCCGGCCGCCGCCGCGGCCCTCGCGCGCCTCGCGGCGTGCGGACCGGACCGGGTGCGCGTCGCGCTCGTGTCGGGGCGCCGGATCGAGGACCTCGCCCACCTCGCCTCGCCGCCGCCCGGCGCGCTGCTCGTCGGCAGCCACGGGGCGGAGACGGGCGAGGTGCTCGCACCGCTCCGCGACGGCGCCGACGACGAGCGCTCCGTGCGCGCCGACGGCACGGCGGCCCGCGTGCGCCTCGTCCCCGTCGCCCTCGACGAGGCGCAGCGCGACCTCCTCGACGAGGTCGCCGCCGGCCTCGAGGAGATCGCGGCACCGCTCGAGGGCGCCTGGGTCGAGCACAAGCCCTCGGCCGCGGTGCTCCACACCCGCCTGTCCCCCGCCGGCCCGGCGCACACGGCGTCGACCGCGGCTGCCGAGCTCGGGGAACGGCTCGGCGCGCACGTCATGGTCGGCAAGAACGTCGTCGAGATCGCCGTCACGAGGACGTCCAAGGGCATCGCGCTCGACGCGCTGCGCGAGCGGCTCGGCTCCCCCGCCGTGCTCTACCTGGGCGACGACGTGACCGACGAGCGGGCCTTCGCGGTGCTCGGCCCGGCCGACGTGGGCATCAAGGTGGGCGACGGTGAGACCCTCGCGGCGTACCGCGTCGCCGACCCCGCCGAGGCTGCGGCGGCCCTGACCACGCTCGCCGACCTGCTGGACGTGTGAGTCCTGGGACCGTGACCTGGACGTGACCCGGGTGTGACGGAGAACTCAGGAACCGGGGGTAGGATGCCGAGCAACGATGACGTCGGACCACCGGGTCCCCGGGTGACCGGAAGCCCTGGAGGTTCGACTTCTTCTGTGTCACAGCAGACACGCACCACGTGAAAGCGCGGCACGTCACTACACAACGGATCGTCCGGCACGTACCTGCCGGTGGAGGGATGTACCCATCATGGCTACGGTCACTTTCGACCACGCAACGCGGCTCTACCCGGGGACCGAGCGCCCTGCGGTGGACCAGCTCAACCTGCACATCGAGGACGGCGAGTTCCTCGTCCTCGTCGGCCCCTCGGGTTGTGGCAAGTCGACGTCGCTCCGCATGCTCGCGGGCCTCGAGGACGTCAACGGCGGGCACATCTTCATCGGTGACCGCGACGTCACCGACGTGCAGCCCAAGGACCGCGACATCGCGATGGTGTTCCAGAACTACGCGCTGTACCCCCACATGTCCGTCGCGGACAACATGGGCTTCGCGCTGAAGATCGCCGGCACGCCCAAGGCGGACATCCGCCAGCGTGTCGAGGAGGCCGCGAAGATCCTCGACCTCACCGAGTACCTGGACCGCAAGCCCAAGGCGCTCTCCGGTGGTCAGCGTCAGCGTGTCGCCATGGGCCGCGCGATCGTGCGTCAGCCCCAGGTTTTCCTCATGGACGAGCCGCTGTCGAACCTCGACGCCAAGCTCCGTGTCCAGACCCGTACGCAGATCGCGTCGCTCCAGCGTCGTCTCGGCGTCACGACCGTCTACGTCACGCACGACCAGACCGAGGCTCTCACCATGGGTGACCGCATCGCGGTCCTCAAGGACGGCCTCCTGCAGCAGGTCGGCACGCCGCGCGACATGTACGACACCCCGGCCAACGTCTTCGTGGCCGGCTTCATCGGCTCGCCCGCGATGAACCTCGCCACGTTCTCCGTGAACAACGGTGTGGCCGAGGTCGGCCCGGCCCGCATCCCGCTCGAGCGCGAGGTCGCCGCGAAGATCACCGACGCCGACAAGGGCAAGGTCACGCTCGGCTTCCGCCCCGAGGCCCTCGAGGTCACCTCGCAGGCCAACGAGAGCGCCTTCCCGGTCGAGGTCAACATCGTCGAGGAGCTCGGCTCCGACGCGTTCGTCTACGGCACCCTCAAGGGTGACCTGGCCAACGCCGACGTGCACTCCGGTGCCGGCGACAACCAGATCATCGTCCGCGTCGACCCGCGCAACGTGCCCGCCAAGGGCGAGCGCATCTACGTGGCGATCCGCCCGGGCAACACGCACATCTTCTCGACCGCGACGGGCCTGCGCCTCAGCTGACCCGCAGCGACACGGGGGCGGGCTCGGCGACAGCCGGGTCCGCCCCTTTCGCATATCCTTCCCGGTGGTGCGGATCGTCCGCGCCACCGACCCCCGCATGCGACCGGCCACCGCGGAGAAAGGACCTGTCATGGTGCAGAACCTGCAGATCACCGCGTCAGCCCCCGACCCAGCACTGCTCGACCTCCCCTGGGACATCCCCCTGGAGGAGTGGCCGGACAGCGTCCTGGCCGCCCTGCCCCGCGGTATCTCGCGCCACATCGTGCGCTTCGTGCGCCTCTCGGGCCGTGTCATCGCGATCAAGGAGATCGGGGAGTCCGTCGCGTACCGCGAGTACGAGCTGCTGCGTCAGCTCAGCCGCCTCGACGTCCCCAGCGTCGTGCCCGTGGGCGTCATCACGGGCCGCAGCGACGCGAACGGCGAACGGCTCGAGGCCGTGCTCATCACCGAGCACCTGCAGTTCTCGCTCCCCTACCGAGCGCTCTTCAGCCAGGCCCTCCAGCCGGACACCGCGACCCGCCTCATCGACGCCCTCGCCGTGCTGCTCGTGCGCCTGCACCTCATCGGCTTCTACTGGGGCGACGTGTCGCTGTCCAACACGCTCTTCCGCCGCGACGCCGAGACCTTCGCCGCGTACCTCGTGGACGCCGAGACCGGCGACCTGCACCGCGAGCTGAGCCCCGGCCAGCGCAGCTACGACGTGGACCTCGCCCGGACCAACATCATCGGTGAGCTCATGGACCTGTCGGCAGGCGAGCTCCTCGACGAGGACATCGACGAGATCCTCGTGGGCGACGCGCTCGTCGCGCGGTACAACGAGCTCTGGGACGCCCTGACCAACGC
This sequence comes from Oerskovia sp. NPDC056781, assembly GCF_042789955.1. NCBI lineage: Bacteria > Bacillati > Actinomycetota > Actinomycetes > Micrococcales > Cellulomonadaceae > Oerskovia > Oerskovia sp. NPDC056781. Next base: position 11,087 of record NZ_JBHUAD010000058.1, on the reverse strand, counting down.
CGAGACGTTCGCCTCGGACGAGCGCTGGCGCGTCGCCGCCCGCATCGAACGGCTCAACAACCTGGGCTTCGACGTGGGTGAGCTCGCCATCACGACCGACATCGACGGCACGACCGTCCAGATCCAGCCCAAGGTCGTCGACGCGGGCCACCACGCGCGGCGTCTCCTGCGCCTCACGGGCCTCGACGTCCAGGAGAACCAGGCACGCCGTCTCCTGAACGACCTCGACTCGTACCGGGCCGCCGCAGAGCGCCAGAACGACGACGAGGAGTTCGTCGCGCACGACTGGCTCAGCGGGGTCTTCGAGCCGACCATCCAGGCCGTGCCGCGCGACCTGCGGCGCAAGCTGCAGCCGGCCCAGCTCTTCCACGAGATCCTCGACCACCGCTGGTTCATCTCGGAGAAGGCCGGGCGCGACATCCCCATGCCCGAGGCCACGGCCTCCTACGTCGAGAACGTCCTGCGGCACCGCCCCGACGAGAAGGCCATCCTGGGCCTCGCCCCGGGCGAGGTCGACCGGCAGGAGTAGTCCTGGCCGGTTGCGCCCTGACGCCCTGGGCAGCGTCCTGCGTCGCCAGGCGGCGCGTCCGCGTCGCAGCGTCAGGGCCCCGACGACGCAGGACGCCCCGCCGCGCCACCGGGAAGGTGGTGCGACGGGACGTCCTGGACGAACGAGGCGGAGACTCAGTCCTCCGCGGAGCGCAGGCGAGCGACCTCGTACAGCGAGATCCCGGCGGCGACTCCGGCGTTGAGCGACTCGACGTCCGAGAGGATCGGGATCGAGGCGACGACGTCGCACGTCTCGCGGACGAGCCGCGAGAGGCCCTTGCCCTCGGAGCCGACGACGAGCACGAGCGGGTCCTTGCCGAACGCGAGCTCGCCCACGGCGACCGGGCCACCGCCGTCGAGCCCCACGATGAAGCAGCCCGCCGCCTTGTACTCGGTGAGCGTGCGCACGAGGTTGGTCGCGCGGGCCACGGGCACGCGCGCCGCGGCACCCGCAGAGACCTTCCACGCGGACGCCGTGACACCGGCCGCGCGACGCTCGGGCACGAGGACGCCGTGCGCCCCGAACGCGCCCGCGGAGCGCAGGACGGCACCGAGGTTGCGCGGGTCGGTCACGCCGTCGAGGGCCACGATGAGCGGCGGCTCGCCGGCCTCGTGCGCGCGGTCGAGCAGGTCCTCGGGGTCGGCGTAGTCGTAGGGCGGGACCTGGATCGCGACGCCCTGGTGGACCGAGCCGTCGGTCATGCGGTCGAGCTCGGCCTTGGTGACCTCGAGGAGGTTGTACCCGCGCCCCGAGGCGATGTTCAGGATCTCCTTGGTGCGGTCGTCGGCCTCGAGGCGCGTCGCGATGTACACCGCGGACACCGGGATGTAGGCGCGCAGGGCCTCGAGCACGGCGTTGCGGCCGTTGACGACCTCGTTCGCGCTGCTCGAACGCGTGGTGCGCGACGGCGTGCGCCCGCTGGGGCGTCCGCCGCGGGCGGCGCTCTTGGCGTCGTGCGCGCGCGGGCCGGTCGAGGTGGCGTCGCGGCGCTCGGCAGCGACCTTCGCCTTGTGGGCCTTGTGGTAGGTGCGGTCCTCGGCCTTGGGCGTCGGGCCGCGGCCCTCGAGAGCGCGGCGGTTCTTGCCGCCCGTGCCGGCGACGGCGCCCTTCTTGTTGCTGCTGCGGGTCGCGCCGCGTCGTTGTGAGTTTCCAGCCATGGGTCTGCCCCGTCGGTCGATGTGTGCGAGTGAAGTTGTGGTGGCGGACCCTGGGCCCGGGTGGGCCCGTCCTGCCGTCCAGGGTTCCGGGTCAGGTGCCCTGGCGAGCAGCGAGGGACCAGCGGGCCCCGTCGCTGGAGTCCTCGACGACGACCCCGGCGACCGCGAGGCGGTCCCGGATCGCGTCGGAGGTGGCGAAGTCGCGCGCTGCCCGTGCCTGCGCGCGGGCGTCGAGCTCGGCCGTGACGACCGCGTCGAGCGCCTGACGGTACCGGGTGTCCCCGGCGTCGGCCCACTGCTCGCCCGCGGGGTCGAGCCCCAGCACGTCGAGCATCGCCCGGAGGGCGACGAGGTGGTGCCGGGCGACGGCGTCCGCGGCCGGGGAGCGGTCGGCAAGGGCCGAATTCCCGGCGCGCAGGTGCTCGTGCACGACCGCGAGCGCGGCGGGCACGTTGAGGTCGTCGTCCATGGCGGCCACGAAGGCCGCCGGGAGCTCGGCCTGGCGCACGTCGTCGAGGTCGATCGTCCCGACGCGCTCGCCTGCACGCTGCACGAACCCGCTGAGCCGCTCCCACGTGGCCTCGGCCTCGCTCACGGTGTCCTGCGTCCACTCGAGCATCGAGCGGTACTGGACGGCCGCGAGCGCGTAGCGCAGGACGGCCGGGCTCGTGGTGCGCAGGACCTCGCGGACGAGGAGCCCGTTGCCGAGGGACTTGCTCATCTTGGCGCCGCCCTGCGTGACCCACGCGGAGTGGAGCCAGTACTGGGCGAACCCGTCGCCGGCGGCGCGGGACTGCGCCTGCTCGTTCTCGTGGTGCGGGAAGCGCAGGTCGAGGCCGCCGCCGTGGATGTCGAACGTGCCGCCGAGGTAGCGGTGGGCCATGGCCGAGCACTCGAGGTGCCAGCCGGGTCGTCCGCGCCCGAACGGGGTGTCCCAGGACGCCGTGGCGGGCTCGCCGGGCTTGGGGGCCTTCCAGAGCGCGAAGTCGCGGGGGTCGCGCTTGAGGGACTCCTCTGCGGAGTCCGCGGGCGCGGGCGTGAGGTCCTCGAGCCGCTGGTTGGTGAGCGAGCCGTAGTCGGCCCACGAGCGCACGTCGAACCACACGTCGCCGGGTCCGGTCGTGTAGGCGTGGCCCGAGTCGACGAGCCGCTGCATGAGCTCGACCATGTCGGTGACGTGCCCCGTGGCGCGGGGCTCGTAGGTGGGCGGTGCGACGCCCAGGGCGTCGTAGGCCGCGGTGAACTCGCGCTCGTAGGTCGCGGCCCAGGCCCACCAGGGCTCGCCCGCGTCGGCGGACTTGGCGAGGATCTTGTCGTCGATGTCCGTGACGTTGCGGATGAGGGTCACGCGCGAGCCCGTGCGACGCAGCCAGCGCACGAGAACGTCGAACGCGACGGCCGATCGCATGTGCCCGATGTGCGGCGCCGACTGGACCGTCGCACCACACAGGTAGATGCCGACCTCACCCTGGGTCTGAGGGATGAAGGCGCGCACGTCCCGCGTCGCGGTGTCGAACAGTCGAAGGCTCACGACCAAAGGTTACCGGGGTGCACCCCTCCCGGCAGAACCCGCCCCCTCGGGGCGGCGTCTCGGCGCACGTCGTCACCCGCGCTGGTCGGGTGGGGTCGGCGCGGGCGGTCAGTCGCGCCAGTGGATCCTGGTCGGCTTCACGCGCACGACGACGCGGCGGTTGTCGGTGCCGTCGTCGCCCGTGTAGCGCTCGGCGCCCGTGTACTTCTGGGCGAGCGCGTGGATGAGCGAGGCGGAGGGGTCCTCCTCGATCAGGGCCTCGCCGCGGACCTCGAGGTACTGGTAGGGCGCGTCGCGCGGGTAGACGAGCACGCTCAGGCGCGGGTCGCGCTGCAGGTTGTCGGTCTTGCGGCGGCCGTGGATGGTCGAGAAGAGACGTCGTCGCCGTCGCGCGCGACCCACACGACCGAGGTCTGGGGGCTGCCGTCGGCCTCGATCGTGGCCACGGTCGCGAACTCGGGGGCGTCGAGGAGCGCCTTGGCGGCGTCGGGAAGGCTCGTCATGTCGTGCTCAATCGCGCGGGTCGTCCGCCTATTCCCGGACGGCCGGACTTCTCAGCACCTGGACAGCTCAACTGGCGCCCGACGACGCCGCTAGCCGAAGTTCTTCCCCTCGCCCCGGTAGGTGGGGACCTCCTCGACGACCTGGTCGCCGCGCACGAGGTGCACGCGGTCGAAGCGCTCCATGAGCTCGCCGGCCTTGGCGTGCCGGAACCAGACCCGGTCGCCCACGGCGAGGCGACGCTCGGCCCCGCGGGTCGCGCGCAGCGGCGTCTGGACCTCGCCCACGCCCTCCGAGGACGTGAGCCGCCAGCCCGGCTCGACGACGCGCGGCACGCGCAGGGCCCCGGCGGGTCCCGAGGCCACGTAGCCACCGGCGAAGGCCGTCGCGTAGCCGGGCGCGGGTACGCGGACGACGTCGAGACCGAAGAACGCGGACGGGTGCGGGTCGAACGACCGGTACCCGTCGAACAGCCCGGGCACGAAGAGCCCCGAGCCCGACGTCACCTCGGTCACGACCGGGTCCGAGGCGGACGTCTCGAGCGACCCGGTCCCGCCGGAGTTCACGAGGTCCAGGTCGTGCCCGACGACGTCGCTCACCGCCGCGAGCACCTCGCCCCGGCGCGTGGCCAGGTCCGCGACCGAGGCCTTCTTGACGAGCCGCACGGCGGGGCTCGTGTCGGGCAGGCCCGCGACCTGCGCCTCGTAGAACATCAGGCCACGCACGCGCAGACCCGGGGTGTCCGCGATGGTCCGTGCGAGGGCCCGTGCCTCGTCAGCCGTGTGGACGGGCGAGCGACGGGTCCCGAGGTGGACCGTGAACGGGCCGAGGCCCAGACGCAGCGACGCGTCGACGTCGAGGCACAGCAGGACGGGCGGACCGTCGGGTGCCCCGCCGCCGTCCTCGCCCGGGCGCTGTCCCTCGAGCGCGGCGGCGACGAGCGCGACCTGCGCGACGTCGTCGACCATGAGGGTGATCTCGCGGCGTGCCGCCGGGTCCGCGGCGAGCTCCGCGAGCGCCCGTCGGTCGACCGTCGGGTACGCGACCAGGACGTCGCGGGCGCCCTCCTCGACGAGCCACAGGGCCTCCGCGAGCGAGTACGCCATGATCCCCGCGAAGCCCAGCTCGCCCGCGCGCCGGACGAGCGAGCGCACGCGCACCGACTTGGACGCGAGCCGCACGGGCACGCCGCCTGCGCGGGCCAGGAGCTCGCGCGCGTTGGCGTCGAACACGTCGAGGTCGACGACCGCGACGGGGCCCGGGACGCGCTCGGTCGCGGCCGACAGGCGGTCGCCGAGGGTGCGGGCCTCGGCCGCGGCCGACGCGTCGTGCGCTCCCTGCCCACCGGGGCTCAGGCGTCCTCGGGACCAGGACGGGGTGGACGGTTCCTGCGCGCTGCGCTGCACGGGCGTCGTCGTCATGGAAAGAAACCTACCCCTCGTGAGACAGTGCGTGGTGTGACGAGCCAGCAGGCTCCCGGTTCATGGACGAACTGGGCGCGAAACCAGACCGCCGTTCCCCTGCGCCGCGTCGCCCCGCGCGACACCGACGAGCTCTCCCAGGTCGTGCGACGAGCCGCCGCCGACGGCCTGCGCGTGCGGGCCGTCGGTGCGGGGCACTCGTTCACGGGCGCCGCCGTGACCGACGGCGTGCTCGTGAGCCTCGACGCGCTCGGGGCCGTCGAGGACGTGACCCGCACCGAGACCGGCGCGCGCGTGACCGTGGGGGCCGGCATCCGCCTGCACCGCCTCAACGCGGTGCTCGCGTCCGCAGGTCTTGCGATGCGCAACCTCGGGGACATCGACCGGCAGTCGGTCGCGGGCGCGATCTCGACCGGCACGCACGGCACGGGCGCCTCGCTCGGCGGGCTCGCGACGCAGGTGCGCGGCGTGCGCGTGGTCGGCGCGGACGGCTCGGTGACCGAGGCCACGCCCGACGAGAACCCCGACCTGTTCGAGGCGAGCCGCCTGGGACTCGGCAGCACGGGCGTGCTGGCCGCGGTCACGCTCGACGTGGTCCCCGCGTTCCACCTGCGCGCCCAGGAGGAGCCCTGGCCGCTCGACAGGGTCCTCGAGGAGCTCAGCACGGCGTCGGGCGGACGCGGCGGCGGGTCGGACGCCGAGGGCCTCGAGAACGCGCACGACCACTTCGAGTTCTACTGGTTCCCGCACACGCGCCGCGCGCTCACCAAGCGCAACGACCGCCTCACGCCCGCCGACGAGGCAGCGGCCGTCCTGCGCACGGCCCGTGGCGAGCGGCCCGGCGCCGTGACACGCGCCCGGTCGTGGGTCGACGAGGAGCTGCTGTCCAACGGGCTGTTCGAGGTCGTCAACCGCGTCGCGACCGTGGTGCCGCGCGCGACCCCGCGGATCAACGCGCTGTCCGCCCGCGCGCTCGCCCCGCGCACGTACGTCGCACCCTCGCACGAGGTGTTCGTGTCGCCGCGCCGCGTGCGCTTCCGCGAGATGGAGTACGCGGTCCCCCGCGCCGAGCTGGTGGACGCGCTCGAGGAGATCGACTCGTGGGTCCGCGCCTCCGGCGAGAACGTCCCCTTCCCGGTCGAGGTCCGCTTCGCGGCCGCCGACGACGTGTGGCTCTCCACCGCGCACGGACGCGACAGCGCCTACATCGCGGTCCACCAGTACCTGCGGCTCCCGCACGAGCGGTACTTCGAGGGCGTCGAGAAGATCGTCGCGGACGTCGGCGGGCGACCGCACTGGGGCAAGCTCCACACGCTCGGCGCCGCGGACCTCGCCGAGCGCTACCCGCGGTTCGAGGACTTCCGTCGGGTCCGCGCCCAGGCCGACCCCGGGGGCGTCTTCGCCAACCCCTACACGGACCAGGTCTTCGGGCCGCGCTGAGACGCCCCGCTCCCCGCGCGCGCGGCGCGAGCGTGCGGTGCGGGCGTGCAGTACGGGCGTGCGGTGCGGGCGTGCAGTACGGGCGTGCGGTGCGGGCGTGCGGCGCGCCCCGATGACGGCGTGCCTACGGTGCGGGGGGCGCGACGGCGTCGGGCCCCACGTCGTCAGGTCCTGCGCCCGGAACCGCACCGTCGGGGTGCACCACGAGCGACAGGACGTAGTCCGCGAGCGCGTGGAAGCTGCGGATCGCGGCCTCGTCGTCCTGCTGGACGAGCCACGCGATCTCGATCCCGTCGATGTAGCCCGCGACGATGCGCGCCAGGAAGGGCGTGTCCATCGAGTAGGTGATGCCCGCGATCTCCGCGAGCTGGTCGAGGATCCCCTGCGTCATGGCCCACGTCTGCTCGAGGTGCGCCTTCGCGACGGGACGCAGCGCGCGGTTGCGCGACCCCGCGGTCGCGAACTCGAACGTCAGCAGCCGCATGTGCCGGCGCGGGGTCAGTCCCTCCCACAGCCCGTCGGCCGCCGCGTGAGCGATCGTCCGGACGTCCTTCGTGGGGTCCATGGCCATGCGCACGGGGTCCGAGGCCACGACCGCGACGTTGTGCCCCATGGCACGGAGCATCGCGTCCTTGTCCTCGAAGCAGTAGTGCACCGTCCCCAAGGAGATCCCGGCCTCGGCCGCGACCCCTCGGACCGTCACGGCCTCGACGCCGTCCCGGACGGCGATCGACATCGCTGCGTCGACGATCTGCGCCCGACGTTCCTCGATCGACATGCGGTTCATCGTCGACCTCCCTCATGACCACGTTCCGGCAGCACGACGGTGCAGGAACGCACCGTCGTCGTCGCTGTCCACCATGCCTTCAATGTCGTATTTTCGCATGTGGGGACCGGTGTCCCCGCCCTGACGTCGACGTGGACGCGACGTGGCAGGCTGGGGCCGGGCCCCGGTAGGGCGCCCGACCGCCGCCGAGAGGAACCCCGTGCACCACCCGAGCCGCCCGCTCGCCGTCGCCCTGGCCGTGGCCGCCGTCGGCGCACTGCTCACCGCCTGCTCGGCGAGCCCGCCCCCGGCCGCGCCCGCGGTCCAGACCTTCGAGGTCCCGGACAGCGCGGTGGCGGCGACCGTGACCACCCCCGACACCTGGGACCGCGCCGGCCAGGACGCTCCCCTGGTGGTCCGGTCGACGACCCCGTCCGGGGACCCCGGCTTCACGGCCAACGTCGTCGTCACGACGAGCGACCCAGGGACCGCGACCCTCGAGGACAGGACGGCCCAGGCGGCCGAGGCGCTCCAGACGTCCGCCGACGTGACGATGGACCCGACCCAGCCCGGGCCCGTGACGGTCGCGGGGCTGCCCGCCTACCGGCTCGGGGCGACGCGCACGGTCGACGACGTCCCCGTGACCCAGGTCGAGACCGTCGTCGAGGTCGCGACGCCCGCCGGTTCGGCGTTCGTCTACGTCACCGAGACCTACGCGACCGGCGACGCCGAGGGCGCGGCGCAGGCCCGCGCGGTCACCGACAGCCTGGTCGTCACGCCCGCGGGCTGAGGTCCACGCCCTGCGGCGGGGCCCGGCGGCTCGGACGGCCGGTGCCGACGCGTCGGACGGACCTGCGCCGGTCAGTCGGCGAGCACGACGAGTGCGGTAGCGAGCGCCGCGACGCCCTCGCCGCGGCCGGTCAGCCCCAGGCCGTCGGTCGTGGTCGCGGTGAGGGTCACAGGCGCCCCGGCAGCGGCGCTCAACGCGGCCTCGCCCTCGGCCCGGCGCGGCCCGAGCCGAGGCCTGTTGCCGACGACCTGGACCGCGACGTTCCCGATCTCGAAGCCGGCCGCGCGCACCCGACGGGCGGCCTCGGCGAGCAGCGAGGCCCCGCTCGCCCCCGACCACTCCGGGGCGCTCGTGCCGAAGTTCGAGCCGAGGTCGCCGATCCCCGCCGCCGAGAAGAGGGCGTCGGCCGCCGCGTGAGCCGCGACATCGGCGTCCGAGTGGCCCGCCAGGCCGCGTTCGCCGGGCCAGTGGAGCCCTGCGAGCCAGAGCTCGCGTTCCTCGCCCACAGGGGCGTACGCGTGGACGTCGGTCCCGATGCCGGTGCGCGGCAGGTTCATCGCCCGTCCTCCGTCAGCAGCTTCTCGATGTAGTAGAAGTCGCGCGCGGTCGTGACCTTCATCGCGAGCTCGTCGCCCTCGACCACGAACACGTCCTCCCCCAGGGCCTCGACGAGCGACGCGTCGTCCGTCGCCGCCGTTGCCTCCGTCCGAGCACGCGCGGCACCCGCGGAGTGCGCGCGCACCAGGAGCGCCCGGTCGAACGCCTGGGGCGTCTGGACGGCGCGCAGCAGCGTGCGCGCCGGCGTGGCGGCGACCCGGTCCACACCTGCGGGCAGCGCGGGGCGACCGTCCTCGGCCGGGCCGCGGGGGGCCAGGATCTTGACGGTGTCCATCACGGGGAGCCCGGGGATGACGGCCTGGTGCCCTGCCTTGACGGTCTCGACGACGCGTCGGATCATCGCGGCCGGGGCCAGCGGCCGTGCGGCGTCGTGCACGACGACCGTGTCGATGTCCGCGCGGGCCCGCGTCAGGCCTGCCGCGACCGACGACTGGCGCGTGGTCCCGCCCGCCACGACGACCACGGGCACGCTCACGTGCGGGTCGTGCTCCAGGACGTCCGACATGACCGAGACGAGTCCGTTGGGTGCCGTGACGACGAGGGCGTCGACCACTCCCGAGGCGGTCAGGCGGCGGGCCGCGTGCAGGACGAGCGGAAGGCCGCGCAGGGGGACGAGAGCCTTGGGAAGGTCGAAACCGAGGCGGGTACCGGAGCCGGCGGCGGTCAGGATGGCGAGGGTCGTCACACCGATCACGGTAGACGATCTCGGCCTGCGGACCGTCCTCGGCCCACTGACGAGACGATCGGTCGCGAGAAGCCGCCTCCGCGCATCCTCGCGCGGGCGGCCCGTGAACGACGACGACGCACGGGCCGCGGGCGGTCCGTGCGTCGTCGGTGGTGCGTGGGTGAGGGTTCTGCTCAGGAAGCCAGGACCTCGTCGAGGATGGCCTCGGCCTTGTCCTCCTCGGTGTGCTCGGCCAGGGCCAGCTCCGAGACCAGGATCTGTCGAGCCTTCGCGAGCATGCGCTTCTCCCCGGCCGAGAGGCCGCGGTCCGCGTCACGCCGCGAGAGGTCGCGGACGACCTCTGCCACCTTGATCACGTCGCCCGAGGCCAGCTTCTCGAGGTTGGCCTTGTAGCGGCGCGACCAGTTGGTCGGCTCTTCGGTGTATGGTGCGCGAAGAACTTCGAAGACCTTGTCGAGGCCCTCCTGGCCGACGACGTCGCGGACGCCCACCAGGTCGACGTTGTCCGCCGGGACCTCGATCGTCAGGTCGCCCTGAGCCACCTTGAGCTTCAGGTAGATCTTGTCCTCCCCGCGGATGGTGCGGGTCTTGATCTCTTCGATCTTTGCGGCACCGTGATGTGGGTAGACAACGGTCTCGCCTACTGTGAACGTCATCTGCAGATGTCCCCTTTCGCGGAGGTCGATCTTACCACGGGGGGTACCTCCGTTCCGAGCCCCTGCCCAGGCCCACAGGCGCACCGTGCCAGCGTTTTTCCTGGTCACGCCGCGGTCAGGACGACAAGTCGGCACGAATACCTACCGCCCCTGCCCCCACAGGACGGCCTGTGGCCCGCGGCAGGGGACCCGACGCCCCCTCGAACGGCCCTCCGCGGGACGCCGGGCCGGACACCTCCAGGAGCGACTAGGCTGTGATCATCTGCGCCCAGGGGCGCGCCGGCGGCGGAGAAGCTCGTCGAGCATCTCCCCTGAGCACACCGAGACTGACCGCAGCACATTGGAGCGCACGTGACCCGCACCCCGTCCCGCCCGACCACGCCGCGCCGGTCGCTCATGCTCGCGATCCCCGTGATCGTGGCGAGCGCCGTCGCCGTGTCGGCCTGCTCACCCATCACGACGGACATCGCCTACTCGCCGTCGGACGGCATCCGCGTCAACCTCACCGACGAGGTCCGCGCGCTCAACCTGCTCATCGTCTCGGCCGCCGAGGGCGAGCCGGGGACGCTGCTGGGCGGCGCCGCGAACGACTCGGACGAGCCCGTCGAGATCACCATCGCCCCGGAGGGCACCGACCCGGTCGACGTCCCGCTCGAGGCCGGCGAGACCGTCTACTTCGGGGTCGAGGACGGCTTCGAGGCCCAGTTCGGGAACGTCGACGCCGCCCCCGGCGCCACGATCTCCGTGACGGTCACCGCGAGCACGGGCGAGTCCGAGACCGCGCAGGTCCCGGTCGTCAACGGTGCGCTCGAGGAGTACAAGGACTACCTGCCCTGATCGGCGGCTGACGCTTCGGCGGCGGGGCTCCCCTCCTCGGGGGCCCGCCGTCAGGACACCGTGACGGGCACGCTCGGGGGCTCGGCCGCCCGGCCCTCCCCCGCGACGCACGACGGCGAGGCCCCCTCCAGGAGG
>NZ_JBHUAD010000057.1:0-20620 GCF_042789955.1 Oerskovia sp. NPDC056781 | reverse complement strand
GCTGGTGTTCCGGTCCTGGGACGGCGCCCTCGTCGGCGGCGACGCGCGGCTAGTCGGTCCCGGCGCTCCGCAGCGGCGCGGTCGAGCCGCGCACCACGAGCTCGGGCTCGAACAGCAGCTCGTCGCGCGACACGTCGGCCCCCGCGATCATGCTCGCGAGCAGGTCGACGGCCGCGCGCCCCATGGGCTCGATGGGCTGGCGGACGGTCGTGAGCGCGGGATCGGTCGAGTTCATGAGCGCCGAGTCGTCGTAACCGACGACCGAGACGTCGGTCGGCACCTGCTTGCCGGCCCGGCGCACCGCGCGGATCGCGCCGAGCGCGAGCGGGTCGCTCGCGCAGACGATCGCCGTCGCCCCGGCGTCGAGGAGCCGCACCGAGGCGGCCTGGCCGCTCTCGAGCGAGTACTGGCTGTGCTGGACGAGCGCGGGGTCGATGGTCACGCCGTGGCGGGCCGCGAGCGCGTGGGCCGCGGCGAGCTTGCGCTCGGACGGGATGTGGTCGGTCGGCCCGAGGAGCAGCCCGATCCGGCGGTGCCCCAGCGACAGCAGGTGCCCGAGCGCCTGGTTCATGGCGACGACGTCGTCGCACGAGACCCGCGGGAAGTCGAGCGACTCGATCGAGGCGTTCATGAGGACCACGGGCAGGTTGCGCTCGGCGAGGCGCCGGTACGGCTCGTGGTCGGCCTCGCGCTGGGCGTAGAACCCGCCCGCGAAGAGCACGCCCGAGACCTGCTGGCCGAGCAGCAGGTCGATGTACTCGGACTCGGTGATGCCGCCCGCGGTGCGCGTGCAGAGCACGGGCGTGAACCCCTGCTGCGCGAGCGCCCCGCCGATGACCTCGGCGAACGCCGGGAAGATGGGGTTGGCGAGCTCGGGGAGCACGAGGCCGACGAGCCGTCCGCGCTCACCGCGCAGCTTGGTGGGGCGCTCGTACCCGAGCACGTCGAGGGCCGTGAGGACGGAGTCGCGCGTCGCCTGGGAGACCCCGGGCTTGCCGTTGAGCACGCGGCTGACCGTGGCCTCGCTGACGCCGACCTTCTTGGCCACCTCGGCAAGTCGTCTGGACATGCTCCTGACTATACGCAGAGCGCAAGCGGCTTGCGTTCGCTTGCGCAATCCTGAGCGGCCCGTCGGTGCTCGTCGGGCTGGCCGTCAGCGCCGTCACCGCCCCCGCGTGACCGTGTGCCCCGCGTCGGTGAGCACGTCCGCGGCGGACTCGACCGAGTCCTCGGGGACCAGCACCAGGTCGGCGTGGAAGGTCGACGCGACGAAGACCGCGATCCCCGCCGCGGCGAGCGGGCCGACGATCGCCGCGAGCATGCCGGGCTTGCCGAGCCCGTGGGGGTCGCCGTAGAAGCCGGCCCACCGGTCGCCGCCTCCGCCGAAGGGCGAGGCCTCGCGCAGGACGGTCAGGCCTTCAGGAGCGCGGACGAGCGCGACCCACTCGTCGTCGTCGGGAAAGGACGCGTGGGGCTCGTGCGCGAGCGTGAAGAACGAGTCGAGGAGGCGGAGCTTCTGCGCGGACATGCCCGCGAGCCTAGGCCGCACCACCGACACGCGGATCACCTCCGAACGATGTCGTGCAGTGCACAACAACCCGAGTGCGCGGCACACTCCGAGCGCCGGGCCGTGGTTAGGCTCGACGCGTGAGCGCCCCCACCCCCACACCCGGGCTCCTGCCCGCACCCGTGACCCTGCACCCTGCCGCCGGCTCGTTCCTGCTGACCGACGGCACGCTGGTCCGCACGGACCCTGCCCTGGTCGCCGCTGCGCGCTGGTGGCGCCGGGCCACCGAGGACGCGTTCGGCCTCGACCTGCCGTTCACCATCAGCCCGGACAGCACCCTCGGCCCGGCGTCTCGCGGCACCGACCTGCCCGATGCCGCCGCTCCCGCGGGCGTGACGCTCGCCCTCGACCCGGCGCGCCCCGCAGGCGGCTACCGCCTCGAGGTCACCCCGGAGTCCGTGCTGCTCACGGCGGCCGACGCGGCCGGTGCCCACGCGGGCGTGCAGACGCTGCGCCAGCTCGCGGGCCCGCAGGCGTACCGCACGGCGCCGGTCGCCGGCGTCCCCGCGGACGCCGTCCGGCTGCCCGCCCTCACGATCGAGGACCACCCGCGCTTCGGCTGGCGCGGCGTGCTGCTCGACGTCGCCCGGCACTTCCTGCCCAAGCGCGAGGTGCTGCGGTTCGTCGACCTCGCGGCGGCGCACAAGCTCAACGTCGTCCAGCTCCACCTCACGGACGACCAGGGCTGGCGCATGCAGGTCCACCGCTACCCGCTCCTCACGGAGGTCGGTGGCTGGCGCACCGAGTCGAACGTCGGGACGTGGCGCACGGGGGTCTTCGACGGACGGCCGCACGGCGGCTTCTACTCCCAGGACGACCTGCGCGAGATCGTCGCCTACGCCCGCGAGCGGGGCGTCGTCGTCGTGCCGGAGATCGACGCGCCCGGGCACGTCGAGGCGGCGGTCGCGGCCTACCCGTTCCTCGGGACCCGCAAGGCACCGCACGCGGTGCGCACCACGTGGGGCGTGAGCACCGAGGTCCTCGACCCCTCGGACGAGGCGCTCGAGTTCTTCACGAACGTGCTGGACGAGGTCCTCGACGTCTTCGACTCCCCCTGGATCGCGATCGGCGGCGACGAGGTCCCCACGACGCTCTGGCGCGAGAACCCCGCGATCGTCGCCCTCGCCGCCGAACGCGGCCTCGCGGACGTCGCCGACCTCGCGGGCTGGTTCCTGGCCCGCCTGAGCGAGCACGTCACGGCCAAGGGGCGTCGGGCGGTCGTGTGGGACGAGGGCTTCGGCGAGCAGCTCCCGCGCGACGTCGTCGTGACCGCGTGGCGCGGCTTCACGGTCGGCGCGGACGCGCTCGAGGCGGGCAACGACGTCGTCATGGCCCCCGAGCAGGTCGTCTACCTGGACCACCGCGCGGGCGACGGCGCGGACGAGCCCGTGCCCGTCGGCTTCCTGCGCACGGTCGAGGACGTCTACGCGTTCGACCCGTTCCCGCCCGAGGTCCTCGCGCAGTACCCGGGGCTCGACGCCGCGCCCGGCCGCCTGCTGGGCGCGCAGGCCGAGGTCTGGTCCGAGCACCTCGACTCCCCGCGCCGCGTCGACTACGCGGCGTTCCCGCGCCTCGCGGCGTTCGCCGAGGTCGTCTGGAGCCCGACGGCGGAGCGCACCCCGGGCGGGTCGGCCTCGGCCGAGTTCCTCGCGCGGCTCGAGCACGACCACCTGCCGCGCCTCGACGCGGCAGGGGTCGAGTACCGCCCTCTCGACGGGCCGAAGCCCTGGCAGCAGCGCCCCGGCGTGCACGGCTTCCTGCGCCACCTCGACCAGGAGATGGCGGCGGGCGGCTGGGCGGGCGTCGGCGGCTGGGTCGAGGGACGCGACGAGCACTCGGAGGGACAGGCATGAGCACCACGGACCGGCCGGTGACGCTCGTCGTCCGCGGCGCACGGCTCACCACCCCGGAGGGGCTGTCGGAGCCCGTCGACCTGCTGGTCGCGGGCGACACGATCGACGACGTCCGCCCGGCGGGCACCGTGCCCGTGCCCGCGGGGGCGCACGTGATCGAGGCCGCGGGGCGCATCGCGTTCCCCGGCTTCATCGACTCCCACGTGCACGGCGAGGCCGCGGTCCTGGACCCCGACGTGCAGCTCGCGATGCTGCGCCAGGGCGTCACGAGCATCGTCGTCGGGCAGGACGGCGTGTCGTACGCCCCCTCGGCACCGCTGCCCGTCGCGGACCGGGCCCCCGACGCGCACAGCTGGGCCACGGGCTACTTCAGCGCGATCAACGGCGAGCACCCGACGTTCCGGGGCGGCTCGGTCGCGGACCTGCTCGCGACCTACGAGGGCACGACACCGCTCAACGTCGCCTACCTCGTGCCGCACGGCACGCTGCGCTACGGCGTCCTGGGCGGCGCGGCCCGCCCCGCGACGCCCGAGGAGACCGATCGCATGGTCGCCCGGCTGCGCGCGGCGCTCGAGGACGGCGCGTGCGGCATGTCCACGGGCCTCGAGTACGCCCCGGCCTCGAACGCGACCGACGACGAGCTCGTCGCCCTGGCCCGCGTCCTCGCCGAGCACGACCTGCCCCACGTGAGCCACATGCGCGGCTACGAGGACAAGGCCGGTACCGCGATGGCCGAGCTCGTCCGGGTCGCGCGCGCGTCGGGCGTCGCGACCCACGTCTCGCACTACCACGGCCCTGCGGCCGAGCTCGTCGGCTACGTCGAGGACGCCCACGCCGCCGGGCTCGACGTCACGTTCGACTCCTACCCGTACCTGCGCGGCGCCTCGATCCTCTCGATGGTCTCGCTGCCCACGTGGCTGCCCATCGCGGACCCCGACGCCACGGTCGGGATGCTCCAGGACCCCGGAGTCGTCGCGCGCCTCAAGGCCGAGCACTTTCCCGGCCTCGCCGACCTCTGGGGCCGCGTGACCATGGCCGCCGTCCCCGGCGAGCTGCGCTGGAGCGAGGGGATGGCCCTGCTCGACGTGGCCGACAGGCTCGGCCTCGACCCCGTGGACACGACGCTGCGCATCCTCGTCTCGACGCACCTGCGCGCGGGCTGCGTGTTCGCCCAGCCGCCGACCAACTCCCCCGAGTCCGTCCGCACGCTCCTGCGCCACCCGGCGCAGATGGCCGGGTCGGACGCGATCTACCAGGGCGGGCGCCCCCACCCGCGTGGCTGGGGCGCGTTCGCGCGGTTCCTCGCGGAGCACGTACGCACGCTCGGGGACTGGACGTGGCACGAGGCCGAGCGGCACCTGTCGACCTCGGCCGCCGAGCGCTTCGGGTTCACCGACCGGGGCCGCCTGGTGCCCGGCGCGCGCGCGGACGTCGCGCTGCTCGACCCCGAGACCGTGCAGGACGTCGCGACGTACGAGGACCCGCGCCGGCCCGCGACCGGGGTCGACGACGTCCTCGTCGCCGGCGTCCCCGTGCTCGCGGGCGGCCTGCCCACCGGGGCCACCCCGGGGCGGGCGCTGCGACCGGCCGTCCCGGCGGACCGCGCGTGAGCGTCGGCTCGCGGACCACCGCGACCACCGCGTCCACCGTCGCCGCCACGACCGCCGACGCAGCGAGCAGGAACTCGTCCCAGTCGCTGCGGCGCGCGCTCGGGATCCTCGACGCGCTGCGCCACGACGCGGCGCGCGGACTGAGCCTCGTCGAGCTCGCGGACGTCCTCGGGACACACAAGAGCACGGTCTCGCGCCTGCTCGCGCCTCTCGTCGAGGTCCACCTCGTCCGGCGCACCCCGACCGGGCGCTTCGTGCTGGGCGCCGGCACGCTGCGGCTCGGCCAGGCGTACCTCGAAGGGCTCGACCTGCGCACGGTCGCCGAACCGCACCTCGCGGCGCTCATGCGCGCCTCGGGAGCCACGTGCCACCTCGTCGTGCACGACGGCCTCGACGTCGTCTACATCGACAAGAAGGAGAACACCGCGGTCGTGCGCATGGCCTCGCGCATCGGGCGCCGCATGCCGCTGTACTGCACGGGCGTCGGCAAGGCGATCCTCGCGGCGAGCGACGTCGAGCTCCTCGACGCCGTGCTCGAGCACCCCATGCCCGCCGTCACCGCGCGCACCGTCACGAGCCCCGAGCACCTGCGGGCCGAGATCCGCACGGTCGCCCAGCGCGGCTACGCGATCGACGACCGCGAGAACGAGGCCGAGGTGCGCTGTGTCGCGGCCGCCGTCGTCGACCATACGGAGACCGCGATCGGCGCGCTCTCCGTCTCCGCCCTCGCCTCGCACATGCCGCCCGCACGGGTGCGCGAGCTGGGCCCGCTCGTCGTGCAGGCCGCCCGCGCGGTCTCCGCCGGGATGGGCTCCGTGCGCTGCGGCTACGAACCCACCGGGAGGAACGCATGACCCACCCCACCCAGGCCGACAACCCCACCCGGCCGTCCGGCCGCGCGACCGCGCCGGAGGAGCTGAGCGCCGTCGTCGGGCCGACGACCAAGGGCCTGCGGCTCGACGCCGAGCGGACCGTCACCGACGTGCTCGTCGACTCGCCCCGTATCACCGACGACGCCTTCTCCTGGCCGCTGCTGACGCTCGACGACGCGGCGCTCGACCACAACGTCGCGCTCATGGCGCGGTTGTGCGCCGAGCACGGCGTCGAGCACGCACCGCACGTCAAGACCGCGATGTCCCGCTCGCTCTACGCGCGCCAGGCGCGCGCCGGGGCGTGGGGGGCGACCGTCGCGAACCCGTCCCAGCTGCGCGTCGTGCGCACGTGGGGGGTCGAGCGGGTGTTCCTCGCGAACGAGCTCATGGACCCGCGCGACATCGCGTGGCTGCGCCGCGAGCTCGAGGCCTCGCTCGCGCCGGGCGGCACGCCGTTCGAGGCGTGGGTGTACGTCGACTCGATCGAGGGCGTCGGGCTCCTGGCGCGCGGCTTCGCGGGCGCGCCCCCCGAGGTCGTGGCGGGACTCGGGGTGCTCGTCGAGGTCGGTGTCCCGGGCGGGCGCACGGGTGTGCGCAGCACGGCCGACGCGCTGGGCCTGGCCCGCGCCGTGCGCGCCGCGGGCCTGCGCGTGCCGGGCGTCGCCGGGTACGAGGGGTCGGCTGCGGGCGGCACCACGCCCGAGGACCTCGCCAAGGTCACGGCCTACTGCCGGGGCCTGCGCGACGTCGCGGCCGCGTTCGTCCGCGAGGGCCTCGTGCCCGACGACGAACCCGTGGTCCTGACCGCGGGCGGAAGCTCGTTCCTCGACGTCGTGCTCGCCGAGCTCCCCGGGCCGCTCACGGTCGCGGGCGCCGCCGGGACCGACGGCCCCGACGGGGCGCCGCTCACGCGCGACGTGCGCGTGGTCGTGCGCTCGGGCGCGTACGTCACGCACGACCACGGCTTCTGCGCGCGCATGGACCCCTGGGACCGCGTCCCGGGCGGCGAGCCCATGCACGCGGCCGCGGTCGTGTGGGGGCAGGTGCTCTCGGTCCCCGAGCCCGGGCTCGTGCTGTGCGGCGTGGGCCGGCGCGACGTGTCCTACGACATCGACCTGCCGACGGCCCTGTGGCTGCGCACGCTCGACGAGAACGGCGCGCTGCGCCCCCCGCAGGACCTCGCCGGGGCGCGCGTCACGGGTCTCAACGACCAGCACCTGTACCTCACGATCGACCCCACGCCCGCGGGCAGCGCCCCGGTCACGACGCAGATCCGGCCCGGCGACGTCGTCGGGTTCGGGATCTCGCACCCGTGCACGCTGTTCGACAAGTGGCGCGTGGCGGCCGTCGTGGGCGACGACGACCAGGTCGTCGACATCGTCGGCACCGAGTTCTGACCCCGGTCCCCGGACCACCCGCACCACCCCGAGAGAAAGAGACACGATGAGCACCCCCAAGACCCCGATCAGCACCCCGCACGCACCGGCACCCGCCCACACCTTCCACCAGGGTGTGCGCAAGGGCCCGTTCGTCCAGGTCTCGGGTCAGGGCCCGGTCGACCCCGCGACGAGCGAGTACCTGTACCCCGGGGACGTCGCGGCGCAGACCACGCGCACCCTGGAGAACGTCAAGGCCATCGTCGAGGGCGCGGGCGCCACGTTCGACGACGTCGTGATGCTGCGCGTCTACCTCACCAAGCGCGAGGACTTCCCGATCATGAACGACGCGTACGGCGCGTTCGTCGAGGCCAACTGCCCGGGCGGCGTCCTGCCGGCCCGCACCACGGTCTTCACGGGCCTGCCCCGCGAGGAGATGCTGGTCGAGATCGACGGGCTCGCGATCACGGACTGACGTCCTGCTGCCGCTGGGATGGTTCGGCCGCGACTCGCCGGGCGTGTCGCGGCCGACCATGCACTCGGCTGGACTGCGGTCCGTGGGTGGCCGCGCCTAGCCTGGCGGGATGATCGAGACGCTCGCCATCGAGGGCTACCGCTCGCTGCGGCACCTCGTCCTGCCGCTGGGTCGCCTCACGGTCGTGACGGGCGCCAACGGCGTGGGCAAGTCGAGCCTGTACCGCTCGCTGCGCCTGCTCGCCGAGTGCGCGCTGGGCGGCGCGGTCGGGGCGCTGGCCCGCGAGGGTGGCCTGCCCTCGACGCTGTGGGCCGGGCCGGAGGTGATCGGGCGCTCGGTGCGCGACGGCGTGCACCCCGTGCAGGGCACGGTGCGCGGTGGCCCGGTCGCGCTGCGGCTGGGCTTCGCGAGCGGCCCGGACCCCCTGCCCGACGGCGCCGCGTCCGCAGGTGCGTCCCTCGTCGGCGCGTACGGGTACGCGGTCGACCTGGGACTGCCGCAGGACGGTGGCGCGTCGTTCGGCCTGGACCCCGAGATCAAGACCGAGGTCGTCTGGTCGGGGCCCGTGCTGCGTCCCGCGACGCTCGTCGCCGACCGGCGCGGCCCCTCGGTCCGGCTGCGCGACGAGGACGGGGTGTGGCAGGCGTCAGGACGCCGCCTGCGGTCCTTCGACAGCATGCTCTCGGAGGTCGTGGACCCCGTCGGCGCTCCCGAGCTCGTGCTGGTGCGCGAGCGCCTGCGCTCCTGGCGCTTCTACGACCAGTTCCGCACCGACGCCCTGGCCCCGGCCCGCGCCTCGCACGTCGGCACCCGCACCCCTGTCCTCGCGCACGACGGAGCCGACCTCGCCGCGGCCCTCGAGACGATCCGCGAGCTGGGCCTGGCCGACGACCTGGACGCCGCGGTCGAGAACGCGTTCCCGGGGTCGAGCGTGCGCGTGCGCGTGTCGGACGACGGCCGGTTCTCGCTCGAGCTGCGCCAGCACGGCCTGCTGCGCCCGCTGGGCAGCGCCGAGCTGTCCGACGGCACGCTGCGCTACCTGCTGTGGGTCGCGGCCCTGCTCACGCCCCGCCCGCCGGAGCTGCTCGTGCTCAACGAGCCCGAGACGAGCCTGCACCCCGAGCTGCTGCCCGCGCTCGGCGCCCTGGTCGCCGCGGCCGCGCGACGCACGCAGGTCGTGGTCGTGACGCACTCGCAGACGTTGGTCCGGGCCATGGAGGACGGAGCGGGCGGCTCGCGATCCGCCTCCCCGGCGCTCGTGCACGTCGAGCTCGTCAAGGAGCTCGGCGAGACGACGGTCGCGGGCCGTGAGGGACCGCTCGACGAGCCGCAGTGGCACTGGCCCAAGCGCTGAGCGGCTGGGTCAGCGACGCAGGGACCCCAGGTACAGGCTCGTGACCGAGGCCGCGACCTCGGTCAGCCGGCTCGCGGTGCGCGCGACGAGCTCCTCGAGGTCGATCGGTCCGGGAGCGATCGAGAACGCGGCCGTGATCCCCGCGGCGCGCGCCTGTCGCGCGGGCAGGAGCACCTGCCCGGCGATCACCACGACGGGCGGCCCGCCCGGCGCGGCCGCGGCGAGCGCCCCGATCCCGTCGGCGACCTTGCCGTGGACGGACTGCGAGTCGAACGAGCCCTCGCCGGTGAGCACCAGGTCGGCGTCCGCGACGGCCGCGGGCAGCCCGATGGCCTGCGCGACCAGGGTCGCGCCGTGCTCGAGCTCGGCGCCGAGGACCGCGACGAGGGCCGCCGGCACCCCACCGGCGGCGCCCGCCCCCGAGAGGTCGTGCGTGCGGACCCCGGTCTCGCGCTCGAGCAGGTCGGCCCAGCGCACGAGCGCCGTGTCCAGGAACGCGACGTCCGCCTCGCTCGCCCCCTTCTGCGGACCGAACACCGCGGCCGCCCCGCGCTCGCCCACGAGCGGGTTCGTCACGTCGACGGCCAGCCGCCACCGCACCTCGCGGGCCCGCGGGTGCAGTCCCCCGAGGTCGAGGCCGACGACGCGTGCGAGCCCCTCGCCGCCGTCGGGCACGAGGGTCCCGGCGAGCTCCCCGTCCGTCGACGAGGCGACCGTCGCGACCGAGTGCGCGAGGAGCCGGGCGCCGAGACCGGTGAGGACTCCTGCGCCGCCGTCCGTCGAGGCGGAACCGCCGAGGCACAGGACGACCTCCTCGACCCCGGCGTCCAGGACCGCCGCGCACGCCTCTCCCGTGCCGCGCGTGTGCGCGTGGAGCGGCTGGAGGACGACGTCGCTCACCGCCGGCAGGCCGCTCGCCGCGGCGAGCTCGACCACGCCGATGCGGCCGTCGGCCGATACCCCGTAGCGTGCCCGGCGCGGGCGCCCGATCGCGTCGACCGTCGCGACCTCGCGCGCCTCGACCCCCCACACGGACAGGAGCGCGTCGAGCGTGC
The DNA here is from genome assembly GCF_042789955.1 of Oerskovia sp. NPDC056781. Classification (NCBI taxonomy): domain Bacteria; kingdom Bacillati; phylum Actinomycetota; class Actinomycetes; order Micrococcales; family Cellulomonadaceae; genus Oerskovia; species Oerskovia sp. NPDC056781. The sequence continues at coordinate 10,458 of NZ_JBHUAD010000057.1, read as the reverse complement.
CCTCGCCGCCGTCGGCCATGGGCAGGAGCCTGACCTCGGCGTCCGGTGCCGCCGCCAGGACGCCGTCGGCGAGGTGCCGGGCCACGTCCGCGGCGGTCGCGGAGCCCTTGAACGAGTCGGGCGCGATCACGACGCGCAGCGGTCGCGGGCCGGTGCGCGCGGGGTCGACGGTCGGTGCGCCGTTCGTCGTCGGAGGCACGCCCCGATCGTAGCCAGCGGGTCCGGCCCGCGCCGTGCGGGGGACCTGGTCAGGAGGGAGCCGTCGCGCCCGTGGGATCCGCGGCACCGGCGGTGCCCGTCCGGGACGCGACCGCAGCGTCGATCCGCGCCTGCGTGCGCGCCTCGCGACGCCGGCGCGCACGCAGGACCGCGAGCACCGCACCGACGAGGACGAGCAGCGTCCCGAGCTGGACCCACGGCAGGGTCCACGCCACGTAGGTACCGGTCACGGGGGCGAGCGCGACCTCGACCACGTCGTCGCCCACGACGAGCGGGGTCGTGGTCAGGTGGCCCGAGACCTTGCCCAGCGGCCAGACGCCGTCGAGCACGACGCTCCCGCTCGTCTCCTGGCCGGGCAGCACCTCGCGCTGGGCAGGGGCCACGACGTCGCGGGCGTTCCAGCCGAAGAGGCCGGATCCCGCGACCTGGGTGTCCGCACCGAGGCGTACGTTGCCCTCGTTCGCGACCGTGTAGGCGACGCGCACCGCGCCGGGCGCGAACGGGTTCCAGCTCGGCTCGTAGGTCGCGCGGACGTCAGTGAGCGCGAGCGCCGGGACCAGGTCGCCCGCCACGCGCAGGTGCACGCGGGCGCCCACGCGCGTGTCGAACATGACCGCCGACCCGTCGCCCTCGGGGCGAGCCAGGGCCGCGACGACCCCGGCCGGGTGGTCCCCCGGTGTCGCGTCAGCGGGGACCGCGACCGCGAACGGCACGGTCACCGACGACTCGGCGGGGACCTCGACGCGCTGGGTCGGCCCGGCGGCGTCCCCCTCGCCGAGCGTGATCCACGCGCCGCCGTCGACCGGGGTGGTGCCCGCGGGGAGCAGGTCGAACTGCCCGTCCGCGGTCACGACGCCGTCGCTCGCGTACACGTCGAACGTCGCCGGGTGGTCGCTGAAGTTGGTCACGGTCACGTGGTCGCTCGCCAGTCCGCCGGGGTCGACGGTCAGGCGGAACGAGACCCGTCCGTCGGGCCCGTCGGCCGTCGCGGGCTCGACGGCCCACGTGGTCCTGGTGGCCGGGTCGGCCGTCGCGGCGAACGCCGACGCGGGCGCGGCGAGCACGCCGGTCAGGAGGCAGGCCGCGAGCAGGACGGCACCGGCCGCCGTGGCCCGGCGGGAGCCCCGGCGGGCGGTCGGACTGGTGGTCGCGCCAGGGGCACGGGCCGCGGATCGAGGAAGGACGGTCATCGGGGAGCTCCGAGCGGGGAAGGAGGAGGGCCCGCTCCGGTCGGCGACCTGCGCGCACGGGGCGCGCGGCGCCGTCGGGCGGGAGGACGGACGGAGAGGGACCGCCGGACCCCGGCGCGCCACGAGAGCGCACCGGGGCCCGACGATTCGTCAGGCGACGGTCAGTCGACTCGTCAGGCGACGGTCAGTCGACCGGGAAGAGCGAGACCGTCAGGGCGCCCGCGTAGTCGCCCGCGCGGGTGTCGACGGGGACCTCGAGCGCCAGGTCGGCCGAGACCGTCGTGGTGCCCAGGCGCCCGTCCGCCGTCGCGGTCGCGAGCGTGGCCGGGGCCGCGAGGCCCGTTCCGCCACCCAGGAGCGACGCGACGGGCGAGCCTGCGCTCACGCCGTCCTTGGCCGAGACCAGGCCCGGGGTCCAGCCCAGGTTCTGGGCGCGCAGCGTGCGCGGGCCCGACGTCAGGTCGCTCGACTGGCCCGAGACGGTCCAGCCGCCCCTGCCGACCGTGGCGGCCGCGCGCGAGTCGGTCACCGAGACCTCGGGAAGCCGTCCCGCGAAGCGCAGGCGGTCACCCACGTTCTCGCCGCCCGTGAGCGCGACGCCCGCACCGGCACCCGCGACCGACAGCGTGAGCTTGCCGCCCACCTCGCCGGCCTCGGGCACGGTCGCGACCAGCGGGATGCCGTCCGCGTCGTTCGCGGCCCACAGCTCGTTCGAGACGCGGCCCACGTCGGCGTTGTCGAGGTACGCACCGCGCACCGGGTCGGTACCCGTCGCGGCGGCCGCGAGCAGCTCGGAGCCCGGGCCCTTGGCGTACACGGGCACGAGGTGGTTGGTGTGGCCGCCGCTGTTCCAGCTGACCTGCGGAGCGCCGCCCTGCACGCCCTGGACCGGGGTCCAGGCCGGGTTCGCCGCGGGACCGGAGAGGTAGCCGCACTCGTGGTCGGCCGTGATGACGACGAGGGTCTCGTCCCAGCTCGAGTTCTCCTCGACCCAGTCCACGACCGTCTCGATGGTCCGGTTGAAGTCGACCTGCTCCTCGACCGCGCCTGCGGCGTTGTTGTCGTGCGAGGCCCAGTCGATCGCGCCGCCCTCGATCATGACGAAGAAGCCCTCGTCGGAGGCGTTGGACAGCACGTTGAGCGCGGCGTCCGTCATCTGCGGGAGCGAGGGGACGTTGTCGTTCTGCGGGGCGGTGAACGGCACGTCGCCCGGCTTCAGGGCCGTGCGGTCGGCCTGGAGCGTGCCCGCGACCTGCGCGGTACCGAGCACGTGCGTGGGCGTGTCGCCCTCGGCGAGCGCGAGGAAGTCGTCCTTCGACTCGACCAGGTCGAACGCCGACTGGCCGTCGACCAGCTTGTTCCACTCGGTCTCGCCGATGTAGTCGTACTTCGGGGTCGAGCGCTTGTCGCCGTTGTCGTCGTACCAGGGGTTGCCGGCACCGAAGATCACGTTGGCGCCCGAGTCCATCATGTCGGCCGCGATGTCGTGGTAGTTGTTGCGGTGCTCGTTGTGCGCCAGGTAGGACGCGGGCGTCGCGTGGGTCCACGGCACCGACGTGACGACGCCCGTGGCCTTGCCGAGCTCGAGCGCGCGCTCGGCGACCGTCCTGAGGTCCTCGTGGTTCTCGTCCTGGCCGATCACGTTGTTGAGCGTCTTGACGCCCGTCGCGAGGGTCGTCGCCGCCGCTGCGGAGTCGGTCGAGTTCTTGAGCGGCGCCGCGAAGCTGCTCCAGTTCTGGGCCGGGTCGTACGTGTTGCCGAACTGGTACGTGGACATCGCGAGGGCGACCGGGAACTCCTGGTACACCTGCGTGCCGGCCTGACCGGGGACTGGCGTCGAGGCGCCGCCGGGCTTCACGGTGGTCTGGTAGGCCGTGCGGCCGTGCTCGAACTGGCTGCCGAGGTCGACCTGGTTGAACCCCATCCCGTCACCGATGAGGTGGATGATGTTCTTCGGTCCCGGCGCCCCGGGGTCGGCGGACGGCGCGGCGAGCGCCGGCGTGGTCGAGGAGATCGCGATACCCGCCGCGAGGACGCCCGTGCCGGCGACCCGCAGCCACTTCATCGGTACACGTGAAGTCATGGTCTCTTCCCTGTCGAGGTCTGGTCCGGTCCGGAGTCGAGTTCCGGCCGGCACGTCAGAGCCAAGCGGTCAGAGGTGGCGAAGGGGTGAACGACGAGGGGCCGCGCGGGGACGGATGGGGTAAATGTCCGTCCCGCCCGGCGAGTCGCGGGAAGGCGCGCCGAGGCAGAGCGCGTCACGGGAAGGCGCGCGGGAGGCAGAGCGCGTCGCGGGAAGGCGCGCCGAGGCAGAGCGCGTCGCGACGCGCGCCTCCTCAGCCCGGGGCGGGGAGGTCCGCGAACCGCACGAGCTGCCCCACGGCCCGATCGGCACGCTCGTCGAGCCACGGCATGGGGAAGAGCTCGATCGTCCAGTCCTCCTTGGACGCGAACACGCCCGTGGGCACGATCAGGTCGCCCATGAACGCGAACAGGGGTCGCAGCGCCTGGTCGATCACCAGGGTGTGCCGGGCCGTGCCGCCCGTCGCCGCGAGCAGCACGGGCTTGTCGGCCATCGGGAGCGAGTCGACGAGGTCGAAGAAGGCCTTGAAGATCCCGGAGTAGGAGCCGCGGAACACGGGGGTCGCGACGATCAGCAGGTCGGCCTGCTCGACGGTCTTGAGCGCGAGCTCGAGCTCCTCGCTGCGCATCCCGATCACGGTCGCGGTCGCGACGTCCTGCGCGTGGTCGCGGACCTCGATCGTGCGGGCGTCGACCTGGGTCCCGGTGGCCGCGAGCCGTGCGACGGTCTTGTCGAGCAGGAGGTCGGTCAGGGCGCGCGTGGTCGAGGGGAAGCTGACCCCGCCGGTCACGGCGACGACGCTCAGCGGGCGGGGTGCGGACGCTCCGGCGTCCCGGGGTCCGGCGCTCACGCCTTGCTCCCGTCGCGCGCGGGGATGTCGGCCTGGGCGCCACGGAGCTTGTCGAGCAGGCCCTTGAGGGTCGCGAGCTCGTCGGCGTCGAGCGCGCCACCCACGTAGGCGCCGATGGTGCGGACGTGCTTGCGCCCGATCTCCTTCTGGAGGCGTGCCCCCTCGGGGGTGAGGCGGACGATCGTGCCGCGTGCGTCGTCGGGCGCGGGGACGCGTTCGACGAGGCCTCGCTGCTCGAGGCGCTCGGCCATGCGGCTGAGCGAGGGCTGGCTGATGAGGACGTACTCGTTGAGGTCGCGCAGGCGGGTGCCGCCCTCGGGGCAGCCGGCGAGCGTGAAGAGCACGTCGTACTCGCGCATCGTCAGCTCTTCCCAGATGTCGTCGGCCTGGAAGCGGCGCATGAGGGCGACCTGGGTGCGGAAGAGCGACTCCCACGTCTCGGCGGCCTCGCGCGTGGTGGCTCGGCCGTGGACGGTGGGGGGCGCGGCGGTGCTGCTGGTCATGTGTCTCTCGATCCTGCGGGGTGCACCGGCCCGGGTGCGCGCCTCGTCGGCGCGCGACGACCGGGGTAGATGCGTTCGTATGAACTCGAGCGGTACAACCGACGGGGCGAGAGGTGTATTCCGGCCGCCCTGGAGCGCGGGGAGCGACCTACCTGCCGAGCCGCCGCTCGCGCTGCGAGTACGACCGCAGGGCGCGCAGGTAGTCGACCCGGCGGAAGCTCGGCCAGTACGCCTCGCAGAAGTAGAACTCGGCGTGCGCGCTCTGCCACAGCAGGAACCCGCCCAGGCGCTGCTCGCCCGACGTGCGGATCACGAGCTCGGGGTCCGGCTGACCCTTGGTGTAGAGGTGCTCCTCGATGTGCTCGACGTCGAGATTCTCGGCGAGGTCCTGGAGCGAGGCTCCGCTCGCCGCCTGCTCGCTCAGGTAGGAGCGCACGGCGTCGGCGATCTCGTGCCGGCCGCCGTACCCGATCGCGACGTTGACCTGGAGCCCGTCGACCCCGGCGGTCCGGTCCTCCGCGTCGCGCAGCGCCTTGGCGAGACGCTCGGGCAGGAGGTCGAGGCGGCCCATGACGCGCAGGCGCCAGCGACCCGTCTCGGCGAGGTCGCACACGGCGTCCTCGATGATGTCGAGCAGCGCGCTGAGCTCCTCGCGCGAGCGCGAGAGGTTGTCCGTCGAGAGCATCCAGAGCGTGACGACCTCGATCCCGAGGTCCTCGCTCCACGTGAGGAACTCGGCGATCTTGTCGGCACCGCGACGGTGACCGGTCGCGGCGGTCTCGCCGAAGGACTTCGCCCAGCGCCGGTTCCCGTCGAGGATGACTCCGACGTGACGCGGCATCGCCTCACGGGGCAGGGAGCTCGCGAGCCGTCGTTCGTACAGCCCGTAGAGCAGGTGGGGCATGCGCACGTGGGGTCCTTCGCGGTGTGTAATGGATGAGCGGCGACGGGGCCGGGCAGGGCCCGGGAGCGTCGCACGGACGACACGGGCACCGAGGAGCGCTCGGGGGGCGTCGCTCGCCAAACGGTACCGGAGGCAACAGTCGATTTGTCCCGGGGTCCGGCCCGGGAGACGCCTTTGCGCAGGATCTTCACAGTCCCGCACAGCAACCTACGGTGACGTAACTTACGATGGCGTAGGTTGTTCCTGAGCCACGCACGTCGACTCACGCGCAGTCCCCCGGGCCAGGGACATCTCGTCCCCCGCCCGACCGCCGAACGAGTAGGAGCCCCTCCGTGGCACGACCCTCCGACCGCCCGACCTCGGGCGACACCGTCGAGAACGCCCTGGACTCGGCCGCAGACGCCGTGTCGAGCGCGAGCGCGAAGGTCGCGGAAGCCATCAAGCCCCGCCTGCGGGGCTGGATCCACGCCGGCACGTTCCCCGTCGCCCTCGTCGCGAGCATCGTCCTCGTGATCCTCGCACCGCCCGTCGCGGGCAAGGTCTCGTGCGCCGTCTTCGGACTGAGCGCATGCCTGCTGTTCGGCACGAGCGCCGTCTACCACCGCGGCACCTGGTCACCGAAGGTCGCGGGAATCCTGCGCCGGGCCGACCACTCGAACATCTTCCTCATCATCGCGGGCACGTACACCCCGCTCGCGGTGCTGCTCCTGCCGAAGCAGACCGCGACGACCCTGCTCGTCATCGTGTGGGCGGGCGCCCTGCTGGGGCTCGCCGCACGCATCATCTGGCTGGGCGCCCCGCGCTGGGTCTACGTGCCGATCTACGTCGCGCTGGGCTGGGTCGCGGTCGGGTACATGCCCCAGTTCTGGACGACGCCGTCCGGCCCCGCGATCGTGTGGCTCGTCGCGATCGGCGGCCTGGCGTACACGCTCGGCGCGGTCGTCTACGGGCTCAAGCGCCCCAACCCGAGCCCGCGCTGGTTCGGCTTCCACGAGATCTTCCACGTGCTGACGGTCGTGGGTTTCGGGTGCCACTACGCGGCGATCATGATCGCGGCGCTCAACGCCTGACCCTTCCAGCCGGTCCGCCGAGCGCGGAGCAGCTGTCGCGGACCGCCTCGATCTGCGACGACTGCTCCGCACTCAGCGTTGCTGCGGGCCCTTGGGCACGACGGCGTAACGCCGGTTCACGAGCGACGGGTTCGCCTCCCGCACGACCCCCAGCGCCTCGGGGTCGACGTCCGCGGTCCGCAGGCCCGCGCGCTCGTCGAGCTCGAGCCCGACCCGCCCGTCTGGCCCCACGAGCAGCGACCTCCCGGTCACGCCCTTCCCCGCCTGCCCGACGGCGAGCACGACCGACGTGTTCTCGATCGCCCGGGCGCGGGCCAGGGTGCGCCAGTGGTCGGCCTTGAGGTCGCCCGCGGCCCAGGCGGCGGGCACGACCAGGACGTCGGCGCCGGCGTCGACCAGCCGGCGCGCCGACTCGGGGAACCGCAGGTCGTAGCACGTCATGACGCCGAACGTCAGGCCGCCCACGGTCATCGTGGTCGGGGCCGCGTCGACCGGGCCCGGCTCCAGCCGGTCCGACTCACGGTGGCCGAACGCGTCGTAGAGGTGCACCTTGCGGTACACCCCGACCAGGTGCCCGCCCCCGTCGATCGCGACGACGGCGTTGACGGCACGGGTCGTACCCGTGCCCGTGCCCATTCCCGTGCCCGGAAGCGTCGTGCCCGCGATCACCGCGACCCCGGTCTCCGCCGCCCAGCGCTGGAGGGTCGTGACGAACGGGCCGTCGAGCGGCTCGGCGTGCTCGATCCCGACCCCGCGCGGGTCGAAGCCCGAGGCGTACTCGGGGAGCACCAGGAGGTCGGCCTGGAGCCGCTGAGCCTCCGTGAAGGCCGAGCGCACCACGAGCAGGTTCGCCGCATGGTCGTTCGAGACCTCGATCTGGGCGATCGTGACCCGCACCGGACCGCTCGGCGTCCGCGCCATGTCAGTCGCCGCCGCCACCGGAGTCGCCGCCCGAGCTGCCCGAGTCGCTCGCGCTGTCGCTCGGACCGTCGTCCGAGCGCGAGCCGCCGCCCGAGGAACCGCCGTCCGACGACGCACCGGACCCGCCGCCGTTGCCGGAGCGGACCGACCGCTCGTCGTGCCGGACCTTGCGGAGCTGCTTGTTCATCGACAGGAACAGCGCGACGCACGCGAGCGCGACCGCGAAGATCGTGAGGAACCCCGGCAGGCCGGGAGACACGTCGGTCGGCTCGAGGCCGGGGCGCAGCTCACCGCCCGTCGGGGCGGGGGACGGGGTCGTCTCGGCCGTCACGCCGACCGCCCAACCGGGCCCTCCCGCGAGGTCGGACGACAGGTCGACCGCGAGCTGCGGCGTCGGGCTCATGCGTGGCCTTCCTCGGTGCGGATACCGGCGAACAGGTCGTCCTCCGGAAGTGTGGTCGGGACGCGCGACTCGGCGAGCTCGAACTCCTCGATCGGCCACACCGCGACCTCCAGGTCGCGCGGGATCGCGAAGAAGAAGCCGTCCGGGTCGATCTGCGTCGCGTGCGCGATCAGCGCCGCGTCGCGCTGCGGGAAGTACGGGGCGACCTCGACGCGCGTCGTGACCTCCCGCTCGGGGATCTCGCGCGCCGCCCGCGACTCGACCCAGTCGCTGAACGGCGACTCGAGACCGGCGTCCACGACGGCCTCGTGGATCGTGCGGATGCGGTTCATCGAGAAGTCGTGGTTGTAGTACAGCTTGAGCGGCTCCCACGCGGGCGCACCGCCCTCGACCCGGTAGCGCTCCGGGTCGCCCGCGGCGTGGAACGCCTCGAACGCGACCTTGTGGCACATGATGTGGTCCGGGTGCGGGTAGCCGCCGCTCGGGTCGTACGTCGTGATGACGTGCGGGCGGAACTCACGCACCAGCTCGACGAGCGGCGCCGCGGCCTCCTCGAGCGGGACGAGCGCGAAGCACCCCTCCGGCAGCGGGGGCAGCGGGTCGCCCTCGGGCAGCCCCGAGTCGACGAACCCCAGCCAGCGGTGGCTCACGCCGAGCGCCCTGGCCGCCGCCGCCATCTCCGCGCGGCGCAGCTCGGCCATGCCCTCGGGGGTCGAGGGGACCTCGCCGAAGCTCGGGTTGAGCACGTCGCCGCGCTCGCCGCCCGTGCAGCTCACGACGAGGACCTCCACGCCCTCCGCGGCGTAGCGGGCCGACGTCGCGGCGCCCTTGCTCGACTCGTCGTCAGGGTGCGCGTGGACGGCCATGAGGCGCAGCGGTGCACCGTCGACCGTCCCGGGCGCCGTTGCAGTCCGCGGGCGCGCCGTCGATTCGGTCACAGGTCCTCCAGGGGGTACTCCGGGGCGAAGAAGTTCAGAGACAATGATGTCTCATGAGCAGGTAGTCCACCCAACCCCTGGACCTCGATTCACCATGACGAACAGCACTCCCCCGTCGGGAACAACGCCGCACGTCGGCCCCGACGCGCTCGACGAGCACGAGAACCCGATCGGGCTCGCGCCGCGGACCCCCGGGCCGCAGCCGCCCGCGGGCCGCTACGGCCCCCCGTCGACGCCCGCCCGTCGCCGCCTCACGATCGCGGGCATCGTCGCCGCCGCGGTCGTCGGCGTCGCGATCACGGTCTGGATCGGGCTCGGGCAGGCCTCGACCCCGGTGCGCTACGACAACTTCGGGTTCAAGGTCATCAGCTCCGAGCAGATCGACGTGACGTTCCAGGTCTCGATGAAGCCCGGTACCCAGGCCGAGTGCACGATCGACGCCCTCGCCGAGAGCTACGCGCAGGTCGGGACGGTCGACGTCGTCGTCGGACCGAGCGACCAGCTCGAAGGGCGCTACACCGTGAGCGTCGCGACGACCGAGCTCGCCACGACAGGCATCGTCGAGAGCTGCCGCGCACTGCCCTGACGGGGGAACGGCGGTGTGATGCAGCGGACATTTGGTATCCTGAGGGATTCACGCTGCCCCAGAAGCATCAGGTCCAGCGAAACCCGCCACGCGGCGTCGGCGACCGGCCGACGTCACCACCCCGGGCAGGCAGCGGAGTCGCCCTCACCCGCACCCACTGCCTCACCCTGTGCGGTCGCGTCCACCGACGTCGACCGCAGGAACGCAAGGAAAGGAAGGAGCGAACCGTGACCGAGACCAGCGTCACCTGGCTGACCCAGGAGGCACACGACAGGCTTCAGGCCGAGTTGGCTCACCTGTCCGGTGCCGGCCGCACCGACATCGCCGAGCGCATCGCTGCCGCCCGCGACGAGGGTGACCTCAAGGAGAACGGCGGATATCACGCCGCCCGCGAGGAGCAGGCCAAGAACGAGGCGCGCATCCGCGAGCTGACCGCGAAGCTCCGCAACGTGCAGATCGGCACGCCGCCGGACGACGGCAAGGTCGAGCCCGGCATGGTCGTCACGGCCCTGGTGGCCGGCGAGGAGATGGCGTTCCTGCTCGGCTCGCGCGAGATCGCCGGCGGCACGGACATCCGCGTCTACTCCCCGACGTCCCCGCTCGGCGAGGCCATCAACGGCACCTCGATCGGCGACAAGGTCTCGTACGCCGCCCCCAACGGGAACCAGATCCAGGTGGAGATCCTCGCGGCCAAGCCGTTCGAGGCGTGACCCACCGCTGACGCGCCGAGCCACCACCGACGGTGGCGGGCGCGCCGCGACCACGCAGGCCCGGGAACCTCAGGGTTCCCG